>DKBI01000260.1 GCA_002451175.1 Betaproteobacteria bacterium UBA6904 | reverse complement strand
CGACGAGGCGCTCGTGCGATCGGAACTCGAGCGGGCGGGCTTCCGCTTCGATGCGGCGGCCGATTACCTGCGCAATCCGCAGGACGCGCGCGACCAGACCACCGCGGGCGCGAAATTCCAGACCGACAAGTTCGTGCTGCGCTTCGTCAAGCCGGACTGACCGCCGCCGGTCGCGGCGGCCGGGGCCGCGCGCGGTGCCCGGGCCACCTAGGTGGCGAGATCGACGGCTCTCGCTTCCAGCAGATCGATGAGCATGCGCTCGACGCGACTTCCGCCCACGCTGATGCGCTGGTCTGCGGATACCTGTTTCAGCGTATCGGCAGCGTCGGCGTACCGCCCCTCGGCGAACTGGCCGATGGCATCGATCAGACGGAGCGCGAGCCTGGTCTGGTCGCTCGATTCCTTGGCGGCAATGGCCGCCCGGCTTTGCTCGAGGGCCGCCCTGTCGCCCGCCGAAGCCTGAATGCCAGCGAGGTGCAGCGCGATGAACGGATGCGACAGCATGCCGCTGAAGCGTTCCGACAATCCGGAAACGGCAGGCGAAACCGCCCGCGTGGCTCCCGTGCGCAGGTACTCGCGCAACAGAAAACCGCCGCAATCGGCCAGCGTCAGCACCGGACCGCAGCGCGTGGTCTCGGGCGCGCAGTACTGCGCGTAGCGCTGCCAGGCCTGCTCGGTCAATCCCAGCTGCCATTCCGCCAACGCAAGGTGCCACTGCACGTGCCCGTACATGGCGCCGCCCTCGGCAGATCGGCGGTGCTCGGTGAGCCAGTGGCCGAGCAAGTCCAGCGACTCTTCCGGCCTCCCATGATCGTGCAGGACGTGGGCATAACTGTGGATCACGTAGAGCGCCTGCGGTCGTTGCTGCAATGCCCGCTCGACCAGTGCACGACCGCGGTCCCGATCGCCGGCCTCGCTGGCGGCGAACCCCAGGCGCGCGAGGCATGCCCAATCCTCCTGCAAGCGGGGATCGACCGATTCCATGATGTGCAGCACGCGCTCGAGCTTGCGCGCTCCGCCATAGAAGATCAGATAGCCGCATAGCTGCGAGATGACCAGCAGGTCGCTGGGATGGGCGGCGATGTAGGCCTCGGTCGCGGCCAGGTGGGCGTAAGGGTCGTCGAGCAGGGCAAACAGCGCGCAGACATGCGCGCGCTCCCAGGGTTGCGCCGCTTCTGCAGCGGCGAGTGCGCGCTCTTTGAAGAGATTGGCGTCCGCGGACTTGGCATCCTTGGCGAGCATGTGGCGTGCTGCGAGGGCCAGGGCGAATTGGCCGTCCAGCGCCAAAGCCTCATCGAGGGCTTCCGCAGCGCCCGTCTCGGAGCCCAGGATACGATCGACCGCCCGCTGGTACGCTTCCGCAGCTTCGGGACGATCCGTAGTCAGGGGCTGTGCCCTGCGCGCGTCAATCATATTCGCTC
Source organism: Betaproteobacteria bacterium UBA6904 (assembly GCA_002451175.1). GTDB lineage: Bacteria > Pseudomonadota > Gammaproteobacteria > Burkholderiales > SG8-39 > 2-02-FULL-66-14. The sequence continues at coordinate 5,570 of DKBI01000260.1, read as the reverse complement.
CAAGAGCAGCAACTTGCTGAGGCGCCGAAGTGCGGCGACGAGCGGGCAGTGTAGTGCAACCCGAGGCGTGACGCGCAGGAACTCCCCGCCGGCGAAGACTGCCGGTTGTTCGCCAAATCCGCGTTCGTCCGGGATGCGCTTTCCCGTTGCGCTGCGTATTGCAGCGCAAGGTGGCGCGCGACGCGCGAATCACGTAGGGTCTGCCCGCTTGCATCCCGTGAGCGCAAGGAGAGAGAGCCCCAATGCCCAAGTTCGTGATCGAACGAGACATCCCCGGCGCCGGCAAGCTGTCGCCGGCGGACCTGCAAGCCATTTCGCAGAAATCCTGCGGCGTACTCAGCGCCATGGGTCCGAAGATCCAGTGGATTCAGAGCTACGTGACCGACGACAAGATTTACTGCGTGTACATTGCGCCGGACGAAGCGACGGTGCGCGACCATGCGCGCCAGGGCGGATTTCCGGCCAATCAGGTGGCGCGCGTCCGAGCGGTCATCGAACCGACCACGGCGGAGTGAGCATAGCGGACCGGCAATTGACGCGGGTTGCGTGAATCCGTCGGATCAGGCGGGATTCACGATGAATGCACCGCGCCGCGGTGCCGGTCCGCCCACCACGCCCAGAGGCCGAGCAGCGCTGTGCCGGCGAGGTCCGCATACGCGATCGCGGCCACGCTCGGCGGCGGTGGGCCGGCGAAATTTCCGGCATAGGCGAGCAGCAGAAAGCCGATCAGCCCCCAGAAGGTGAACACGCCGACCCGATCGCGTGCGGGGGCGTGGCGCGCGTAGATTGCCACGCCCGCCGCGAAGAGCGTGCCTTCGACCAGCAGCGTTCCGGCGACCGAGTTCCAGAGTCCCAAGCCGAGGCGCGCCGCACCGCCCGGCCATAGCGGCAGATCGGGCGGGTGCACGATCGCGTCGAGAACCCAGTGGCTCGCAACGAGCAGGCCGAGCACCGTCGCCGCGCGCGCGCCCGTGCGCCAGCACGCGAGCGCGAACAGCGCGCTCCACGCGAACATCGCCGCGAGGCTGTGCGACCACGGGTAATCCAGGAATGCGAGCGGCGTGAAAGCGGTGCTGCCGGGCTGGATTTGCACTTGCTCCACGCCGGCGAGCAGCAGGGCGGGCCACACGACGTCGAGCCAGTACGCCGCGACCAGCAGCAGGCCGAGCGAGGCGCGCGGCGCGAGCGGCTTTGCCGCCAGCGCCGCGGCGGCGTGGCCGATGAACAGGCTGGCCTACTCCTCTTCCGCGCGCGGCTTGTAGGCCGCGACGAGCTTCTGCTGCAGCAGCGGCGGCGCCGGCTCGTAATGGCTGAAATCGAGCGAGTACGAACCGTGACCCGCGGTGATCGACTTCAGGCGCGCCGGGAAATGCTCCAGCTCGGACAGCGGCGCCTGCGCGTTGATCTGCACCGTGCCCGGGCGCGGTGAGTCGGAGCCCTTGATCTGGCCGCGGTGGCCCGAGAGCTCGCCCGCGATGTCGCCCATCTTCTCCTCGGGCGTCTGGATCTCGACGTTGACGATGGGCTCGAGGATGATCGGCCGCGCCTTGCCGAGCGCCTCGAGGAACGCCTTGCGCCCGGCGGACATGAACGCGACGTCCTTGGAATCGACGGGGTGGCTCTTGCCGTCGTAGACGATCACGCGCACGTCCTGGATCGGGTATCCCGCGAGAAAGCCGTTCTCCAGCACGCCGCGCACGCCCTTCTCGACCGAGGGGATGAACTGGTTGGGAATCGCGCCGCCCTTCACGCTGTCGACGAACTCGAAGCCCGCGCCGCGCGGCAGCGGCTCGATGCGCAGGAACACCTCGCCGAACTGGCCGGCGCCCCCGGTCTGCTTCTTGTGGCGGCTGTGGCCTTCGGCCTTGGCGGCGACCGTCTCGCGGTACGGAATGCTCGGCGGCCGCGTGTCGAGCTCGAGCTTGTACTGGCCCGACATCTTCTCCAGGACCGTGCGCAGGTGCATCTCGCCGAGCCCGCGCAGCACCGTCTCGTTGGCCTGCGCGACGTGCTCGATCTTCAGGCACGGGTCCTCGGCGGAGAGCTTGTGCAGGGCATCCGACAGGCGCTGCTCGTCGCCGCGCTTCTTCGGCTGCACCGCGAGCCCGAACACCGAGGTCGGGAGCTCCAGCGGCTTGGCGTGGATGTGCGAGTCCTCGGGCGAGTCGTGCAGGATGTGATCGAACTGGATGTCGTCGATCTTGGCGATGGCGCAGATGTCCCCGGGCACGGCGACGCTCACCTCGGTCTGCGTCTTGCCGCGCAGCATGTAGAGATGGCCCGCCTTGATGGGTTTGCGGCCCTCGCCGATGTAGAGCTGCGAGCCGGGCGTGATGCGGCCCTGGTGAACGCGAAACACGGCGACGCGCCCGATGTACGGGTCGATCTCGATCTTGACGACGTGCGCGAGCGCATGCTTCTGCGGATCGGGCGACGCGGTGAGCTCGGTGGTGCCGCCGTCGGGAGCGATATTGACGTAGACGGGGGGATTGCCCTCGGACGGATTGGGCAGCAGCCGGACGATGACGTCGAGCAGCTCGGCGATNNTCCAGCAGGCCGGGCAGGTCGACGTTCTCGGCGTCGATTTTGTTGACGATGATCAATCGGTCGAGGCCGCGCTTCGCGGCCCAGGCCATGAAACGCCCGGTCATCATCTCCAGGCCGTTCTGCGCATTGATGACGATCGCCGCGGTCTCCACCGCGGCGAGCGCCGGCAGGCTGTGGCCGAGAAAATCCGGATAGCCCGGCGAATCGAGCAGGTGGATGCGGGTGCCGTCGGTTTCGAAGCTCGCCACGCCGAGCTTGAGCGAATGCTGCGCCGTCTTCTCCATCGGCGTGTAGTCGCACACGGTGGTGCCGCGCTCGACGCTGCCGGCGGCGGGAATGGCTCCCGCGCGCGCCAGCAGCGCCTCGGCCAGGGAGGTCTTGCCCGACCCCGACTGACCGACGAGCGCGATGGTCCTGATCTGTTCGGTTGAGATGTTTCCCACGCTGTGTTCTCCGCTAAAAGATATGGGCGCCTGCGGCGCCCTCGGATGGCATTTTTGCCACTTATAGCAGCAACCGGGCGCATTCGGGAAGGGCGGGGCGCGTTCGTCGGGCGGCTGCGCAGTTCGTCCGCGAACCCGGTGCGTTCGTCGCATCGCGGGGGACACCGGGCGCGGCGCGGGGGGATAATCGCGCCCTGCCGGAAAACGAGTATCCCGATGACTAGACGGGCAAGGTGGTGGACGGTGGTGGGGGTGGCGGGGCTGGCGGTGATCGTCGGCGTCGCCGCGATGGCCGCTGCGCGGCGCAAGGCCGACGAGGAGGCCGCCCGCAAGGTCGAGCGCCCGCCGCTCGAGTTCACGTCGCGCGACGTCGTGCGCCTGCAGCCGCAGCCGCTCGCGACCCAGCTCGCCCTGCCCGGCACGCTGCAGGCCGTCTCTCAGGCCACGGTGCGCGCGAAGCTCGCGGCGGAGATCCAGCGCGTCTTCGTGCGCGAGGGCGAGCGCGTGAGCGCGGGGCAGGTGCTCGCCGAATTCGACACCGCGCCGATTCGCGCCCAGCTCGCCGAGCGCGCGGCGGCGCTCGATTCGGCGCGCGCCCAGCTCAGCACGACGCAGCGCACGCGGCAGACCAGCGCCCAGCTGGTCCAGCAGAACTTCATCTCCAAGAACGCGTTCGACGCGGCCGACAGCGCGCACCAGGCGCAGCTCGCGGCCGTCGCGATGGCGCAGGCGCAGCTTGCGCAGGGTCAGCTGCTGCTGAACGACGCCGTGGTCCGGGCGCCCATTGCCGGGACCGTCGCGCGCCGCCACGTGCAGCCGGGCGAGAAGGTCGGCTTCGACGCGCCGCTCGTGGCGATCGTCGACCTGTCGCAGATCGAGGTGCAGGCGCAGGCCTCGGTCGGCGACATCGCGTGGGTCCGCAGCGGCCAGACGGCGGAGGTCGAAGTCGAGGGGTTGCCCGACCGGCGCTTCGCCGGGCGCGTCGAGCGGATCAACCCGAGCGCCGAGCCCGGCACGCGGACGGTGAACATCTACGTCGCGCTGCGCAACGAGGATGCGCTGCTCAAGACCGGCATGTTCGCGCGCGTCAACCTCACGGTCGCGCAGCGCCAGGCGGTCCCTGCCCTGCCGGCTGCGGCGCTGCGCGGCGAGAGCGGCCAGCATCACGTCTGGGTGATCGACGCCGGCAAGCTCGCTCGGCGCGCGGTGGTCGCGGGCGCGCGCGACGAGCGCGCGCAGCGCGTGGAGATCACCTCCGGTCTGCGGCCGGAGGACCTGGTGCTCGCCACGCCGTTCGACAACCTCAAGGAGGGTCAGGCCGCCCGCGTGGTCGGCGCCCCGTCGGCGGCCAAGATGGCCGAGCGCGCGGCGCCGAAGCCGGCAGCCGCGGCGAACTAGGCGGCGCGCCATGTGGATGACGCGCGTATCGATCGACCACCCGGTGTTCGCCACCATGATGATGGTGGCGCTCACGGTGCTCGGCGTGTTCTCCTACCAGCGCCTGCGCGTGGAGGCGATGCCCGACGTGCGGCCGCCCTTCGTGTCGATCCGCGTGGCCTACCCCGGGGCCTCGCCCGAGCAGGTCGAGAACGACATCGCCAAGCCGATCGAGAACGTCGTCAACACCGTGGCGGGCGTCAAGCGCCTGCTGTCGGCGTCCTACGAGGGCGTCGGCTTCACGTGGATCGAGTTCCGCCTGGACGTCGACCAGGACCGCGTGGTGCAGGAGGTCCGCGACAAGGTGGCGCAGATCCGCGCGGGCTTTCCGCGCGACGTCAAGGACCCGGTCGTGCAGCGCGGCGGCGACGAGAACGACGAGCCGGTGGCGTTCTACGGGCTGCTCGGCAACGGCCTCACGCAGCGCGAGCTGACCACGCTCGCCGATCAGGTGGTGCAGAAGGGGCTGGAGCGTGTGAGCGGCGTCGGCCGCGTCGCCACGGGAGGCACCGTCACGCGCCAGATCCAGGTGCGCGTCGATCCCGTGCGGCTGACGGCGGTGGGCCTGACCGTGGACCAGGTGGTCGGCGCGCTGCGCAACGCCAACATCAGCATCCCGGTCGGCGCGATCGCCAACGACACCAGCGAGTCGATCGTGCGCGTCGACGGCCGCATCACCGCGCCGCAGGATTTCGGCCGGATCATCGTCGCGCGCAAGGGCGGCGTGCCGATCCTGCTCTCGCAGATCGCCGAGGTCGTCGACGCCGAGCGCGAGCGCACCTCGATCGCGCGCATCAACGGCAGCCCCGCGGTGAGCTTCTATGTGTTCAAGGCACAGGACGCCAACATCGTCGAGGTCGGCAACAACCTGAAGCGCGCGGCCGAGAGCCTGCGCAAGCAGCTGCCGCAGGGCACCGAGCTGCGCCTGCTGCGCTCGAGCTCCGAGTGGGTGGAGCGCTCCGCCGACAACGTGAAGATCACGATCATCGAGGGCGCCGTGCTCACGGTGCTGATCGTGTTCCTGTTCCTCGGCTCGTGGCGCAGCACCGTGATCACCGGCCTCACCCTGCCGATCTCGGTGATCTCGACCTTCATCGCGCTCTACGCCTTCGGCTTCACGCTCAACTACATGACGCTGATGGC
>DKBI01000177.1 GCA_002451175.1 Betaproteobacteria bacterium UBA6904 | reverse complement strand
TACGTCGACGACCTCGCGTCGGTCGTCGATCTCGAGGCGATCCGCGGCGCGGGCCTGCACATCGGCATCGACGCGCTGGGCGGGGCCGCGCTCGCCTACTGGACGCCGCTCGCCGATCGCTACGGCCTGCGCGTCACGCTCGCCAATGCGACGCCGGACCCGGCGTTCCGTTTCATGACCGCGGACTGGGACGGGCGCATCCGCATGGACTGCTCGTCGCCGCACGCGATGGCGAGCCTCATCGCGCTGAAGGACCGCTACGACATCGCGTTCGCGAACGACACCGACACCGATCGCCACGGCATCGTCACGCCGAGCGGCGGGCTGATGCCGGCGAACGCCTTCCTCGCGGTCGCCATCGATTACCTGTGCACGCACCGGCGCGACTGGCCGGCCGGCGCGGCCATCGGCAAGACGCTGGTGAGCAGCGCCCTCATCGACCGCGTCGCGGCGCGCCGCGGCCGCCGCGTCGTCGAGACGCCGGTGGGCTTCAAGTGGTTCGTCGAGGGGCTGCGCGACGCGGCGTTCGCGTTCGCCGGCGAGGAGAGCGCGGGCGCCTCGTTCCTGCGGCGCAACGGCACCGTGTGGACGACCGACAAGGACGGCATCATTCTCGGGCTGCTCGCCGCGGAAATGACCGCGCAGGCGCGCCGCGACCCGAACGAGCTCTACGGGGCTCTCGTGCGCGAGCTCGGCGCGCCCTGCTACGAGCGGATCGACTCGCCCGCCACGCGCGAGCAGAAGGCGGCGCTCGGACGCGTCACGGTGCGCGACCTCGACCTGACGCTGCTCGCCGGCGATCCGGTGCGCGCCGTGCTCGACGCCGCGCCGGGCAACGGCGCGCCGGTCGGCGGCATCAAGGTGGTCACCGACAACGGCTGGTTCGCGGCGCGCCCCTCCGGGACCGAGGACGTCGTCAAACTGTACGCCGAGAGCTTCGTCGGCGCCGAGCACCTGAAGCGCATCCAGGACGAAGCGCGCGCCGCGATCGCGCAGATCGCCTGAAGCGCGGCGCCGCATGCCCCGGTTACCCAAGCGCGGCCGCCACGCGCAGCTCAAGGACAAGAAGAAATACGAGGCGATGCTGAGCGCCTGCCAGCTGCAGCTGCTCCAGCTGCAGCAGCGCTACTACCACGAGCGCCGGCGCGCGGTCGTCGTGTTCGAAGGACCCGACGCCGCGGGCAAGGGCGGCGCGATCCGGCGCCTCGCGGAGCGGCTCGACCCGCGCGGCATCAAGGTCTACCCGATCGGCGCGCCGCTGCCCGAGGAGCAGGGCCGCCACTACCTCTGGCGCTTCTGGACGCGGCTGCCGCCGCCCGGCGAGATCGCCGTGTTCGACCGCAGCTGGTACGGGCGCCTGCTCGTCGAGCGCGTGTTCCGGCTCGCCAGCGTGGAGGCGCTGGCGCGGGCCGCGAAGGAGATCAACGCCTTCGAGAAGCTGCTCGCCCGGGACGGCTGTCCGGTCGTGAAGATCTATCTTCACATCACCAAGGACGAGCAGCTGCGCCGCTTCCGCGAGCGCGAAAGCAATCCCTACAAGCGCTGGAAGATCGGCCCCGAGGACTGGCGCAACCGGCGCCGCTGGGCCGCGTTCGAGCGCGCCGCCGAGGACATGCTGCGCGACACCGACACCAAGCACGCGCGCTGGCACGTCGTCGCCGGCAATCACAAGTGGTACGCGCGCACCGAGGTCCTGCGGCACGTCGTCCGCGCGCTCGCGCTTTGAGCCCGCCTGGGGCGGCGCGGTACCATGGACCCTGACGCGCGGCGCCAGCAAGGAGGGACCGGCATGTCGAATGCGCAGAAATTCGCGATCCTCGTGGGCGGCGGACCCGCGCCCGGCATCAACAGCGTGATCAGCGCGGCGACGATCCGCGCGCGCCTGCAGGGCGCCGAGGTGGTCGGCATCCGCAGCGGGTTCTCCGGCCTCATGCGCGGCTCGGCGGCGGACGCCGTGCCGCTGGAAATCGACGACGTGCGCCGCATCCACTTCCGCGGCGGCTCGGTGCTCGGCACCTCGCGCGCCAACCCGACGAAGCAGGCGGCGCAGCTCGACGCCGTGGTGCAGTCGCTCCGGGGGCTCGGCGTCACGCACCTCGTCACCATCGGCGGCGACGACACCGCGTTCTCGGCGATGAAGGTCGCCGAGCGCGCCGGCCGCGGCCTCGCCGTCGCGCACGTGCCGAANNACGATCGACAACGACCTCGCGCTGCCCGCGTACGTGGACACGTTCGGCTTCCAGACCGCGCGCCACGTCGGCGTGGAGCTGGTGAAGAACCTGATGATCGACGCGCACACCACCGGCCGCTGGTACTTCGTCGTCGCCATGGGGCGCAAGGCGGGGCACCTCGCGCTCGGCATCGCCAAGGCGGCCGGCGCGACGCTCGCCGTGATCCCCGAGGAGTTCCCCGGCGGCAAGACCACGCTCGCCACGATCGCCGACATTCTCGCCGGCGCCGTCGTCAAGCGCGCCGCCGAGGGCCGCGTCGACGGCGTCGCGGTGCTCGCCGAGGGACTCGCCGAGTGCATCCCGGAGGACGAGCTCGAGCTGCTCGGCGCCATCGAGCGCGACCCGCACGGCCACATCCGCACCGCGGAACTGGACCTCGGCCGCGGCATCCGCAAGCACGTGAGCGCTCGGCTGGAGGCGCTCGGCATCGACGCGACGCTGGTCTCGAAGGACATCGGCTACGAGCTGCGCTGCGCCGATCCGACGCCGTACGACATCGAGTACACCCGCGACCTCGGTTATTGCGCGGCGAAGTTCCTCATCGAGGGCGGATCGAACGCCATGATCTCGCTGCAAGGCGGGCAGTTCGTCGCCGTGCCCTTCGCCGAGCTCCTCGATCCGGCGACCGGCCGCACGCGCGTGCGCACGGTCGACATCCATTCCACGCGCTACGCCATCGCCCGGCGCTTCATGGTGCGGCTGCGGCGCGACGACTTCGACAACCCGCAGAAGCTCGCCCGGCTCGCGCAAAGCGTCAACCTCGCGCCGGAGGAATTCAGCCGCCGCTACGCCTACGTCGTCGAGGACGAGCCACCGCCGCTCGAGCTGTCGCGCCACGGCGCGGCGTAACGCCCGCGCCGCGTCACGCCGTCGGGCGACGTCGCAGCCGCTTGTAGGCTTCCATCGCGAGCAGCAGCGTGAGGGCCAGCGCGAGCAGCTCGGCCCAGTGCGCAAGCGACACCGGCTGCACGCCGAGCACCTCGCGCAGCCCGGGCGTGTACATCGCGCCGATGTGGATGAGCTGCGCGGCCAGGGTGCCGAACAGCAGCAGCCGGTTGCGCATCGGATCGTGGCGGAAGACGGACCGCGTCTCCGAGCGGCTGTTGAACGCCTGCACGTTCTCGAACAGCACCATGAGCAGCAGCGTCGCGTTGCGCGCCTCCTCCACCGCGAGGCCCCGCGCGAGCAGCCAGCGATAGGCGCCGAAGGCGACGCCGCCGATGACCAGCGCCGACAGCAGCACGCGCTCGATCATCACGCGGTCGAAGATGCGCTCGCGCGGCGGCCGCGGCGGGCGCTCCAGCTCGCCGCCTTCCGCCGGCTCGAAGGCGAGCGCGACGTCCTGGATGCCGTTGGTCACGAGGTTGAGCCACAGCAGCTGCACGGCGACCAGCGGCAGCGGCACGTCGGCCGCCAGCGCCAGCGCGAACAGCACGATTTCGGCGGCGCCCGTGGAGACGAGCAGGAAGATCACCTTGCGCACGTTGGCGTAGGCGATGCGCCCTTCCTCGATGCCGGCGACGATCGAGGCGAAGTTGTCGTCGAGCAGGACGATGTCCGAGGTCTCGCGCGCGACGTCGGTGCCGCTGCGGCCCATCGCCACGCCGACGTGGGCCGCGCGCAGCGCCGGCGCGTCGNNACGCCGTCGCCGGTGACGGCGACGTAGTGGCCGCGCCGCTGCAGGGATTCCACGATGGCGAGCTTCTGCTGCGGCTCGATGCGCGCGAACACGCTCGGCCGCGCGACCAGCGCGTCGAGCGCCGCGGGCGAATCGTTCGCGGCCGTGCGCAGCGCATCCCCGGTCGCGAGGTCGCTCTCGCCGCGCGCCAGGCCGAGCGAGCGNNCCCTCGTCGGCGAGCGCGCGCGCCTGCGCGAGGATGGCATGGGCGTCGAGTGGCGTCTCCCCGTCGCGCACGGCCGTCCGTGCGCACATCGCGAGCACCGTTTCGACGGCGCCCTTGACCGCGATGCGGGCAGCGTCGCCGTAGCGGTTGAGGCTTGCGGAGAAGCGCAGCTCGGACTCGTAGGGGATCGCGGCGAGCGCGGGCGCCGCATCCTGGAGGGCTTCGCGCCGCACGCCGGCCTTGTGCGCAAGCGCGAGCAGCGCCACGTCCACCGCATCGCCGTGCCCGACCCAATCGCCGTCCCGCTCGGCGAGCACGCCCTCATTGGCGAGCACCGCCGCCCGGCAAAGACGATCGAGCAGCGCGTCGTGATCGGGCCGCGTCGCGCCCTGCGGCAGGACGAACGTGCCCTCGGGCGCGATGCCCTCGCCGGTCACCTGCCAGGGCGGCTGGTCGGGAAACTGCACGCGCTGCGCGGTGAGCTGGTTGACCGTGAGCGTGCCGGTCTTGTCGGACCCGATGTAGGTGCACGAGCCGAGCGCCTCCACGGCGACGAGGCGCCGCACGACGACGTTGCGCCGGGCCATGCGTTCCATGCCGATCGCGAGCGCCACCGTGAGCGCCACCGGAAGCCCCTCGGGTATCGCGGACACGGCGAGCGCCACGGCGAGCAGGAAGATTTCGGCGAGGGGCGTGCCGCGCGCGAACGACAGCGCCGCCACCCCCGCCGCGGCGATGGCCACCGCGACCGCAATCCCGCGCGTGAAGCGTTCCATGCGCACGAGCAGCGGGGGCTTCGCAGGCGCGCGGCCCGCCACCGCGGCCGCGATGCGCCCGAACTCGGTTGCGCTTCCCGTGGCGATGACCGCGCCGCGGGCGCGCCCCGCGGTGACGAGCGTCCCCGCGTAGGCCATGTTCACGCGCTCGGCGAGGGGCGCATCGCCCGCGAGCCGCGCCGCCGCGTCCTTGCCGACCGCGAGCGACTCGCCGGTCAGCAGCGACTCGTCCACGGTGAGATTGCGGCAGTCGGCGAGGCGCAGATCCGCCGGCACCTTCGCGCCGGACTCGAGCAGGACGATGTCGCCGGGGACGAGCTCTTCGGCGTGAATTTCGCGCACTTCGCCGTCGCGCAGCGCCGTCGCGCGCGGCGTCACGAGGCCCTGCAGCGCCTGCGCCGCGCGCTCGGCGCGAAACTCCTGAGAGGTCCCGATCGCGGCGTTGACGAGCAGGACGATGAAGATGAAGCCGGCGTCCGTCCACTCGCCGATAGCGAGCGAAATCGCCGCGGCGGCGAGCAGCACGTAGATGAGCGGGCTGCGAAACTGCCGGAGGAACGTCGCGACCAGGCTCGGCGGCGGGGGCCGCGGCAGCGCGTTGCGCCCGAAGCGCGCGAGGCGGGCTGCGACTTGCTCGCCGCTCAAGCCCTGCGACGACGCCTCCAGCAGCGCGAGCGTCTCCGTTGCCGAGCGGGCGTGCCACGCCTGCGCACGGTGCTCAGTCATAGGATTTCCCGTAGCCGATGCCGATGCTGCTCCCGGTGCTGCTCGCTTCGGCGCTCAGATTCACCGAGCGCGACAGCACGTACCGGAGCCGCACCAGCGCCGCCGCGGAGGCGAGCCCCTGCTCGTACTCGAGGACGATGCGATCGCTCAGCCGCTTGCCGATGGCCAGCGCGGGACCCGCAGCCCCGCCGCGCAGGCCGATTTCGTCGACGCCCAGCCCCCGCTCGAGGCGGCCGGTCAGCGAACCCTCGCGGTCGGACAGCGCGCCCAGGGTCGCCTGCAGCAGCGCACCCTCCGCGCCGGATGCGCTGGCGGCGCCACGCCCGAGCATCAGCCACGCCAGCTTCTCGTGATCGGGCACCGGCGGATTCGACACGAGGCGCACCACCGGCGACCGCACGGTGCCGCTCACTTGCACGCCGGCCTCGACCTCCTGGTTCTTGCGCAGCGCGAGCACGTCCAGGCCCGGGTTCGCCACGGGCCCGTCGAAGTGCAGCCGGCCCCGCTCGATGGCCAGCGACTGGCCGAAGGCGCGATAGGTCCCGCCGCGCGTCTCGATGTTCCCCGCGGCGGTCAGCTCGCCGTCCTCGCGCGTGCGCAGGCGCAGCCGGCCGCGCAGCCCGGCGTCGAGTCCACTCGCGCGCACCCGAAAGCGCTCCCCGGCGTCCAGACTGAGGTCGAGCGCGAGCGGCGGCGCGCGGCGCGCCGGCTTGGCGGTCTCGGCCCGGCGGCCCAGGACGACCACATCGTCGCCCAGGCGCTCCGTTTCCTGCGTCGCCAACTCGAACACGCCGAGATCCGCGGTCAATGCGCCGCGCATTACGAGTCGCTCGCCGGTGAGCGCCGCGCCGCCCGATCCGCTCAGGACCAATTGCCGATCCGGCCGGTTGAACAGGCGCAGGCGCTCGGCCTGCCAGTCGAGCGTGGCGGTGCCGCCGCCCAGCGGCACCTCCCCCGAGGCGCGCAATTCACCGTCGCCGCCGCGAATCGACAGCTTCTCCACGCGAAGCACGCGCCCATCGAGCGTGACGCGAGCCGCGCCGTCGCGCAGCGCGAGCGCGTGCTGCGGCATGTCGAGCCGCACGCCCTCGGCGCGCGCCGTGCCCGTGATGCGGGGCGCGCCGAGCGTGCCCCCGACCTGCAGCGCTGCGTTCAGCCGCCCGTCGATTGCCGCCGCACCGCCGATCAACGCCTGGATCACGGACAGCGTCGGCACGTTCGCATCGAGCGTGCCCTCGACGCGCGCATCGGCGCCCAGCACGCCGGGCGCGGCGCCCGGTGCGGGAACGACGCGCGCCTTCCACCCGAAGCTGCCCTTGCGCTGCGTGCGCAGCGCGCCCTCGAGATCGACCACGTCCTCGCGCAGGCTCGCCGCGAGCGCAAGCGTCTGGATCTCGGCGACGAGACGCGGCTCCTGCGACAGCACGAGGTCGCCGCCTTCGCGCTCGATGCGCACGGATCCGTTCAGGCGCGGCGTCGCGGCGATCGACCACTCGCCCCGCAGTCGCAGATCCGAGCCGGCAGGCGCCTCCCGGCCTGCTGCGGCGAGGAGCGACACGACGGACAGCGCCCGCAGGCGTCCCGCGGACTCCAGGCGACCCTCTTCCAGGCGGATGAAATCGAGCGCCGCTTCGCCCTGCAGCGCCTTCAGCACGGCGGGGCCGAACGCGACGCGACCGGCGCGAAGCTCGAGCGGCGCCGCCGACGCGAGCGACACGGGAAGCGCGCCGCGGTTCACCAATTCCTGGAGCGTGCCCCGCCAGCCGCCCTCGTCGAGCCATGCGCCGGATGCCGCGACCCGCGCGTCGATCGGGCCGCCCTTCGCCTCGACGACCAGCTCGTGCGACGCCGCCCGGCCCGCCGCCGACAGCCGCAGCTGCTGCAGATCGCCCGGCGGCAGCTTCGCCTGCGTCAGCTCGGCTTCGGCGCTCAGGCGCCGTTCGGCGTCCGCCGAAAGCGAGCCGCGGGCGCGCAGCTGGCGGACGCTCCAGCGCTGCTCGAATGCGAGCGCGCTGCCCTCCACGCTGGCCGAGCCGCCGAATTGCTGCGGCGTGCCGAGGACCTGCGCCTTGCCCGCCAGCCGCCCCGCGAGGCGCGCGTCGATCTGCGACAGGTTGCGGGCGTCGAATTCCACCTGCAGGGC
>DKBI01000084.1 GCA_002451175.1 Betaproteobacteria bacterium UBA6904 | reverse complement strand
GCCACCGCGATGCCGCGCCGGCGCGTGAACCACAGCGAGATGTCGGCGACGAGCGGCGCGAACGTTCCCGCGCTGCCGAGGAATCCGATGACGATGCCTTGCAGCATCGCGAACACCCAGAGCGTCGGCGCGTATCCCGCGGCGATGAAGCCGGCCCCGAGGCACATCGAGCCGATGAGGGCGGGCACGAGAACGCCGAAACGATCCGAGAGCCGGCCCATGAAGATCCCGCCGATGCCGAAGCCGATCATCGTCAGCGTGTACGGCAGCGAGGCGTCAGCGCGGGACGCGGCGAACTCCGCCTGCACCGCCGGCAGCGCGACCGTGACCGCGTACATGCCCGAGCCGCCGAGCGTCATCAGGGCAAGCGCGGCGCAAAGCCGCGCCCAGGCGTAACGCGAGTCGGGTTCGCTCACTTGAAATTCAGCATGGGATCCAGAAGAAAGCCGGCCTCGCACCGTGTCATTGCATCGAATGCAGGCCGATCAGGTTGCCTTCCGTGTCGACCANNGCGCAATCGTCGCAATTGAAATAGATCATGACGCTGTTCCCGCCCGAAGGCACCCCGGCTGCCTTCACCAGCGAGCCGTGCGCGCCGTAGCGATCCATCTGCCCGGGAAACGCCCACATGTCCAGGTCCGGACCGGCGAGTCTCTCGAGCCTGGCGTCGAATACCGCCTCGTAGAACGTCTTCGCGCGAGGCATGTCCTGGACATAGATTTCGAACCAGCCGACCGGATTGCCATTCATGGGTTTCACCTCGTATGTGATGACCAGGCGACAAATGCCCCGCCCCTGCCGGACCGCCGCGCTGCACGCTGGCGTCCGCTGCCGAGTTCAGCAGTGTACGGGGAGAAAGAACGCAGATTTGGTGGCCAAGGGCGGAATCGAACCACCGACACAAGGATTTTCAGTCCTCTGCTCTACCAACTGAGCTACTTGGCCTTGCCGGGCGCGCCGACGGGATTCCGGCGCGGCATGGGAGGCGCGGATTATATCAAGCCGCGCGCGGCAGGGCGGATATCGGCTGCGTCTCGACTTCCGGCCCCGGCAGGCGCGGAAAGATCACGCTGAAGACGCTGCCGACGCCGGTCGGATTCGGTTTGGCCTGCGCCGCGGCCCGATGCTGGGCCGCGATGGAGCGCACGATCGGCAGCCCGAGACCGGTGCCCGCCGCCTCGGTGCCGGGCACGCGGTAGAAGCGCTCGAAGATGAGCTCGCGGTCCTTGTCGCCAATGCCGATGCCGTTGTCCTCGACCTCGATCGTGACGAACTCCTGCGCGCGCACCCGCGCGGTGACGCGCCCGCCCTGGGGCGTGTAGCGCAGCGCGTTGTCCACCAGGTTGGTCGCCAGTTCGCGCAGCAGCAGCGCGCTGCCATCGACCCACGCGGGTTCGGCGGACTCCTCGAAGCCGAGATCGATGCGGCGGGCGAGCGCGTGGGCGACGAACGTCTGCGTCACCTCCCGGACGAGCGCGTTCACGTCCACGGCGGCGAAGCTCGGCGGCGTCTCGCTCTGCGAGCGCGCGAGCGACAGGAGCTGTGAAATCGCGTGCGACGCGCGCTCGACGCCGGCGCGGATGCGCTCGAGGCTCGCCTTGATCTCCGCCGGATCGGTCTGCCGCAGGGCCAGCTCGAGCTGGGTGCGCAGGCCGGCGAGCGGCGTGCGCATCTGGTGCGCCGCGTCGGCAATGAACCGCTCCTGCGTCTTCAGGTTCTGCTCGAGGCGCACCATCAGGCCGTTGAACGCGTCGATGAGCGGCGCGATCTCCTCCGGCACCTCGCGCACGTCGATGGGCGACAGGTCCGAGGGACGGCGCGAGAGCAGCCGCTGCCGCAGCCGGTCGAGCGGCAGCGTGCCGCGCTGCAGGCCGAACCAGACGAGCAGCACGATCAGCGGGAAGAGGAAGAACTGCGGCACGATGATGCCGGCGATGATCTCGTTGGCCAGGTCCTGGCGCTTCTTCAGCGTCTCGCCGACCTGGACGATCACCCGGCGGTGCGGCTGGTTCGGCGCGAAGACGAACATGTAGGCGATGCGCACCGGCTCCTGGTGCCACTCGTCGTCGCGGTAGTAGACGATGTTCTGCGTCTGCTCTTCCTCGGGGAAGATTTCCGCCAGCTCCCGGTCGCCCGCGAGCACCTCGCCGCGCGTGCCGCGCACCTGGAACCACACCGTGTCGCGCTCGTCGGCGCGCAGGAACGTCGAGGCCGCCGCGGGCAACACGATGCGCGCCCGGGTGCCCTCGAAGCTGACGTGCTGCGCGAGCGCGTTCACCGAATCGCGCAGCGCGCCGTCGTAGGGGATGTTGGCGATGGTGTTCGCGACCCAGAACGTGACCACCACCGACAGCGGCCACAGCACGATGATCGGCGCGAGCAGCCAGTCGAGGATCTCGACCAGCAGCGACAGCTGGCCGGCGTTACCGGGGAGCGGATTTTTCAAGGCTGTAGCCGAGCCCGCGCACGGTCACGATCGCCACGCCGCCGGGCTCGAGCTTCTTGCGCAGGCGGTGGACGTACACCTCGATCGCGTTCGCGGAAACTTCCTCGCCCCACTGGCACAGGTGCGAGACGAGCTGGTCCTTGGAGACCAGGCGTCCGGCGCGCGCGAGGAACATCTCCAGCAGGCTGACCTCGCGCGCCGACAGATCGAGCGGCTCGCCGTGCAGGCGCGCGACGCGGCCGACCTGGTCGTAGCTCAGCGCGCCGTGCTTGATCAGGGTCGGGCTGCCCGCCATGCCGCGGCGCGTGAGCGCCCGCACGCGGGCCTCGAGCTCGGCGAGCTCGAACGGCTTCACCAGATAGTCGTCCGCGCCCGCGTCCAGGCCGCGCACGCGGTCGTGGACGCCGTCGAGGGCCGTGAGGATCAGCACCGGGAGGTGCGAGTCGCGGCCGCGCAACCGGCGCAGGACGTCCAGGCCGGATTTCTTCGGCAGGCCGATGTCGAGGATGAGCAGGTCGAACGGATTCGCCTCGAGGGCGGCGTCGGCTTCGATCCCGTCCTTCACCCAATCGACGGCGTAGCCGGCCAGGCGCAGCGCGCGCACCACGCCATCGGCGAGTATTGCGTCGTCCTCGGCGACCAGAATGCGCATCGGCGTCTCCCCCGAATCAGTGTAGCAAACACCGCGGGGCAAAAAAAAAGGGCGCCGAAGCGCCCCTCTTTCTCGGATCCNNCCGAACCCTCTGCTCACATATCCATCCCTTCCATGCCGCCCATGCCGCCGCCATGCATGTGGCCGCCGCCGCCGCCCTTCTTCTCCTCCACCTGCTCGGCAACCATCGCATCGGTGGTGAGCATCAGGCCGGCCACCGACGCGGCGTTCTGCAGCGCCGTGCGCGATACCTTGGTCGGGTCGATCACGCCCATGCCGACGAGATCACCGTATTCCTCGGTCTGCGCGTTGAAGCCGTAGTTGCCCTTGCCTTCGACGACCTTGTTCACCACGACCGACGGCTCGGCCCCGGTGTTGGCGACGATCTGGCGCAGCGGCTCCTCGAGCGCCTTCATGACGATCTTCACGCCGGCGTCCTGGTCATGGTTGTCGCCCTTGACCTTGCCGGTGATCGAATCGCGCGCGCGCAGATAGGCCACGCCGCCGCCCGGCACCACGCCTTCCTCGACGGCCGCACGGGTGGCGTGCAGCGCATCCTCGACGCGGGCCTTCTTCTCNNCTTGATCACCGCCACGCCGCCGGCGAGCTTCGCCACGCGCTCCTGGAGCTTCTCGCGGTCGTAATCGCTCGTCGCCTCTTCGATCTGCACGCGGATCTGCTTGACGCGGCCCTCGATCTGCTTCTTGTCGCCGGCGCCGTCGATGATCGTCGTGTTCTCCTTGCCCGACTCGATCTTCTTCGCGCGGCCGAGGTCCTTGAGGCTCGCGTTCTCCAGCTTCAGGCCCAGCTCTTCGCTGATCACCGTGCCGCCGGTGAGAATCGCCATGTCCTCGAGCATCGCC
>DKBI01000004.1 GCA_002451175.1 Betaproteobacteria bacterium UBA6904 | reverse complement strand
TGCATCGCGCCGTTCGCCTGGAGCCGCATGATCGGCACCATCCCGGCGGACACGCCCGAGCAGCAGGCGCGGCTCGACAAACTCAAGCGCATGGAGACCGCGAAGATCGCACCGCTCGCCGTGTACCTCGCCAGCGACGCCGCGCAGGACGTCTCGGGCCAGATCTTCGCCGTGCGCGCGAACGAGATCTTTCTCATGTCGCAGAGCCGCCCGCTGCGCTCGGTGCATCGCGCGCAGGGCTGGACGGCGGAGGCGATCGGCGAGGTGGCGATTCCCGCGATGCGCGCCCAGTTTCACGGGCTCGACCGCTCGCAGGACGTGTTCTCCTGGGACCCGATCTGAGCGCGGCAGCGGCCGCGGCGGCGGCGAAGGGGCTTGCTGCCGGTGGCAAATTCCGCGAAGCTAGCGCGCATGGAAGGCAAACGCTTCGGGCGCTACCTCATCGTCGGTGAGCTGGGTCGCGGCGCCATGGGCGCCGTGTACCGGGCGATCGATCCGCTCATCGAGCGCGAAGTCGCGATCAAGACCCTGCTGCCGCACCTGCCGGAGGTCGAGATGGCGCAGGTGCGCGAGCGCTTCCTGCGCGAGGCGCGCTCCGCGGGACGCCTGAACCATCCCAACATCGTGACGATTTTCGACGTCGGCGAGCAGGACGGCCTCGCCTACATCGCCATGGAGCTGCTCGACGGCCGCACGCTGCAGCAGATGCTCCTGGAGACGAAGCAGCTGCCGGTGGAAACCGCGGCGGACATCGCCGCGCAGGTCGCCGACGCGCTCGATCACGCGCTCGGCTTCGGCATCGTGCACCGGGACGTGAAGCCCGCGAACATCATGGTGGCCGCGAGCGGGCGCGCCAAACTGACGGATTTCGGCGTGGCCCACCTGCCCACCGCCTCGATGACGCAGACCGGGGCGGCGCTGGGCTCGCCGAAATACATGGCGCCCGAGCAGGTGCTGGGGCAGCCGATCGATCCGCGCGCCGACATCTTTTCGCTCGGCACGGTGCTCTACGAAATGCTCGCCGGCCGCACGCCGTTCGAGCGCGACGGCGAGACGACCGTGTTCGCGTTGATGAACCGCATCGTCACCGAAGCGCACAAGCCGCTGCAGCAGCTCGATCCCCGGCTGCCGCCCGCGTTCGACCGCATCCTCGCGCGCGCGCTCGCCAAGGCGCCCGCCGAACGCTACCAGCGTGCCGGAGAGATGGCGCGCGACCTGCGCCATTACCACGATGCGCCCCCGGCCGCCGAGCCGCAGGCCGGCGCGAAGAAGGCGGCGGCCAACGTCGATCTGCTGGCGGACCTGGACGTCTTTGCGCAGACCTTCGAACAGCAGCAGGCCGAGCGTCTGCGTGCCGAGGAGGTCGAGCACAAGAAGAAGGAAGACGAGGTGCGCCGCTGGATGGAGCGCCAGAAGCGCGAGCGCGAAGCGTTCGATCGCGAGCGCGAGAAGAAGCTCACCGGCACGCAGGGCGGGACGCGCCCCTCCGCGGCCATCCTGCTGGCGCGTCAACAGGCGGCGAAGCGGGATTCCGCCACGGGCGCCGGGCTGGATGTCGACGCGGCCTCGAAGGTCAGCGCGCGGCTGCGGGCGGCCTTCCAGTACCTGAGCGAGCTGAGCACGGCGCTGAACGACGCGCAGCCGGTCTCGGACCGGCCGTACGCCGCGATCTACGTGGGCAAGATCCAGAATCCGGTGCTGACCGACGGCTTCACCGACTTCCGCTCGCGCATCGTCGCCGGCACCGAGGTCTTCGACTTCGTGATGTTCAAGTACAAGGTCCGCTGCCCGCGGCCGGTGGCGATCGAGGTGGTGGGCGCGGAACTGCCGTACGTGCGCGAGAAACTCGAGTCCATGCGCGTCCAGTACACCTCGACGGAAACCCGCAACGACATCGGCAACGTGGTGCGCGCGACGCTCAACGTGTCCGGGCCCTTCCCCTGCCAGATCCTGCTGCGCGGCGACTACGACCGCTACGACATCCGCATCGAGGCGGAGAACCTGCGGCAGCTCGGCGTCGTCAATGCGCGCCTCACCCTCGCGGAATTCACGGACGACGTGCTGGACGAGCTCGGCACCTACGTGCTGGGCGCGAGCGACAGCTTCGAGCGGTTCCTGAAGCGCCTCTGAGGCCGGCCCGCGCGGGCCGGCCGCGTCAATCGCAGCTGAACTCGATCACCATGCCGCCAGCGGCGCGCGGCTGGCCGAGCGAGATCCAGCCGCTCTTGTGCAGGGTGAACTCCTCCCTGCGCAGCAGCACTTCCGCATCCCCCTCGACGGTCACGAAGCTGCCGTTGGCGCTGTGGTCGATCAGCACGAAGCGGTCCTGGCGGCGCTCGATCGTGCAATGCAGCCGCGAGGCGCTCGTCTCGGCGACCATCATGCCGCCGGGACTCTGCTCGCGACCGATGGTGATGGCGTCGGGATTGCGGCGCAGCCAGCGCTCGACGTCGCCGTACTTCAAGCGCAGCGCCGCCGGCTTGGCCTTCGCGGCCGGCCGGTGCGAGGAAATCGCCGTCGCGTCGGCGCGCTGGCTCCAGATCACCTCGCAGAGCTCCACCTCGGTGCTCTTGCCCTTGACGGGAATCGAGTACAGGCGGCGCGTCCAGTTGCGGAACACGGGACCGAGCAGCTGCATCGTCTCCTGGGACAGGATGATCTGTCCGCGCACCGCCTGCTCCACCAGGCGCGAAGCGACGTTGACGGTGTCGCCGAAGACGTCGTCGTCGCGCTGCATGACGGGGCCGAAATGGAAGCCGATGCGCAAGCCGAGCTTGATGTTGGCGACGGGCAGCAGCTGGTCGATCGCGGTCTGCATCTCCGCCGCGGCGCCCACCGCGAGATCCGGCGTGGGAAACAGCGCCATGACCTCGTCGCCGATGGTCTTCACGACCCGTCCGCCGCCCACTTCCGTGGCGCGCCGCATGAGATCCAGGCAACGGTCGATCGCCTCCATGGCGACGGAGTCGCCGGCGGTCTCATAGAGCTTCGTGCTGCCGGCGATGTCGGCGAAAAGCACGACCGTCTGCCTCGTGGCTTCCATGACCCCTTTCGCGCTAGCGCCCGAACCCGACACAGCCGGTTCCGGCGCAGGGGAATGTAGCGCGTGCTCCCGCACTCCGTAAAGGGGCACGGCGCCCAGGCCGGTGGCGCGCATGGCTTACTCGCCGATGCGCACCGAGCGCACCTCGGTGATCGGCAGCTGGGCGATCTCGCGCAGCTTTTCGTATTTTTCCGAGGCCAGATCGACGAGGCTGCCGACCTGCGCGTAGGACGAATGCACGAACTGCTCGCGGTCGCCCTCGCCCCGCCGCGTGATGCCGAATTCGAGGCGCGCGCGCTCCTCGGGGGAGAGCTTGCTCAGCAGGTTCTTGGTCGCCCACACCGCGCCATAGCGCGCGAAATCCGACAGCCGCCCGGCGTGGTTGATCGTGTCGCCCAGCACGGCAAACTCGATGGCCGTCGCGGACTGGAACGTGCCGAGCCACTCCGTGCCCTCGTGCAGGCCGGTGTTGAGGTAGAGCTCGTTGAACCAGTTCTTGCGCAGCTGCCATTCCTTGCTGATGCGCTTCATCGCCTGGCCGATCTCGTGCGAGCACGACAGCGCGTTGAAGATGTAGTTGCTGTCGGGCTGCGGAAAGAAGTAGTACACCATGCCGTCGCCGACGTGCTTGCCGTGCGTCCCGTAGTACTTGCGGAACACCGGACCCATCGTCGACCAGATCTCGTTGATGAGCTCGAAATACTCCTCCGGCGGCAGCTCGGAGCAGATCTTCACCGAGTTCTGCAGGTCCGCGACGAGGACCGCGAGCGGCGTGAGCACCGGCAGCCGCCGGCGCAGCAGGTTGCGGATGACCACGTCGCGGCGGCCGAGGAAGTCGAGCAGCGTGGCGTTCGCCGGCCCGCCCGGCACGTAGACGAACAGGATCCCCTCGCGGAAGAAGACGGCGTAGACGTGCCACGCCTCCGGGCCGCCGCTGCCTTCGCGCAGTTCGATCGGCGCCTCGACGATCGCCTTCGCCTCGAGCGGGTCGACCTCGCCGTACAGCCCGTCGAGCAGCGCGATGTCGCCCGATTTCAGGCCCCGGCAGGCGCCCAGGATCGTCGCCTTGGACAGCCGGTCCTTGGCCAGCGCGAGGTGCAGCCGGAGCATCTCGGCCCGGTACTCGGCGGGCCGTCCGATGCTTGCCTGCAACAGCATCAGGAACACGTTGCGCGCCTCGCTGTTCGGCGGCAGCGTCTCGAAACCGCCCAGGAACCGCTCCCGCGCCGTCTCGTTGTACCAGGTCAGCTCGAAGCTGTAGTTGACCATGTAGGCCGGGTGCGGAATCTCGTCGACGGTGAGTTGGAGCCCGGGGCGCGCCCTCGGCGCCGCCGCCTCGGCGTGCGCGTCGCGGCTGTCGTCCGCCCGGCCGGCGGTGGCGGCCGGCGCCTGCGGGATCGGTTCCGCCGGACCCGGCAAGGCGCGAGCCGCACGGTCGCCTGCGCGGCGTTCAAAGTCGGGCCTGCCGCTCGCCGCCGGCGTTTCCGGAGCGGCCAGCGCGGCAATGATCTCGGCCATGGAATGGCCTTCCCGCTTCATCCTCTGGATGTTCTCGATCCGCTCCAGAGCGCTGTCTGGAAAGTAGCCCAGGAGCTTGGGTCCGGTGCCCTCACCAGACACTTGCTGAAGCGTCGGTTTGGGCAGGAGTCCAAAAGCAATGTAATTGTTTAACGTTGCCCTGGAAATTCCTGTTTGGTCGATTATTTCTTTGCTTGAAATCATCTCTAAACCGTCCCTGATTTAGACAGGTATACATCTGTCTATTTATTGTTGTCTAAGTGTCCAACCGGCACTTGGACATATGTATACCTAGCCTAAAGGCACTTGTCCAATTCGCGCCCCTGGAAACTGTCCAAACCGACCCGGCCCCGTGGCGTTTTTGCGACACTTACCCCCCTTCATCCTTGGAGCCAGCCCGAGCTCAGCGGCATTCTGTTTCGCTTTGCAGCCCGCTCGACGCCGCCGGTTCCTGCAAACTTCGCGGCATGTCCGGCCCCCTTTCGCATGTCCGAGTCCTCGACCTGTCCCGCGTCCTTGCCGGTCCGTGGGCCACCCAGAACCTCGCCGACCTGGGGGCCGAGGTCATCAAGGTCGAGCGGCCCGGAGCCGGAGACGACACGCGCGGCTGGGGTCCGCCCTGGCTCAAGGATGGCGACGGCGTGGACACACGCGAGTCGGCTTACTTCCTGTCCGTGAACCGGAACAAGAAATCCATCACGCTGGACATTTCCAGGCCCGAGGGCCAGCGGCTCGCCCGCGAGCTCGCGGCGCGCTGCCAGGTGCTGGTGGAAAACTACAAGGTGGGTACGCTCGCCCGGTACGGCCTGGGCTACGAGGACCTGCGCAAGGCCAACCCGGGACTCGTCTACTGCTCGGTCACGGGGTTCGGCCAGACGGGGCCCTACGCACCCCGTCCGGGCTACGATTTCATCTTCCAGGGCATGGGCGGCCTGATGTCCATCACGGGCGAACGCGACGGCCAGCCGGGCGCCGGGCCACAGAAGGTAGGCATCGCGATCACCGACGTCCTGACGGGCATGTATGCCAGTGTCGCGATCCTTGCCGCACTCACCCACAGCGAGCGGACCGGCGAGGGCCAGTACATCGACTGCGCGCTGCTCGACACGCTGGTCGCGTTCAACGCCAACCAGATCGTGAGCTATTTCTGCTCCGGGCGCCTCCCGGTGCGCTGGGGCAACGCCCACCCGCAGGTCGTTCCCTACGAGGTCTTCGCGACGGCCGACGGCCACATCATCCTGGCCGTGGGCAACGACAGCCAGTTTGCGAGCTTCTGCCGCGTGGCGGGATGCCCCGGTCTGGCCGACGAGCCGAGATTTCGCACCAACTCGCAGCGCATCGTGCATCGCGCGGAGCTCATCCCGCTGATCGCCGACGTCATGCGCACGCGCCCCAAGCAGGAGTGGATCCGGACGCTCGAGGCGGCCAACGTGCCTTGCGGCCCCATCAACAACATGAAGGAAGTATTCGAGGATCCGCAGGTGCAGCACCGCGGCCTGCGCGTGGACATGCCGCACCCGCAGGGCGGCAGCGTGCCGGTGGTCGCCAGCCCGATGCGCCTGTCGGCGACGCCGGTCGAGTACCGGCAGGCGCCGCCCCTGCTCGGGCAGCACAACGACGAGATCTACTGCGGGCTGCTGGGCCAGAGCGCCGAGGCGCTCGCGCAGTTTCGGGCCGACGGGATCGTTTGAGCGCGCCGTCCTGTTATCCTAGCGCCGCCCGGGTGCGGCACTTTCCGAAGACAATCCCCTTGCCGTGACCGCCGAACCGAATTGCGCTGAAGTCCGGGCCTTTCCCCTCGTTGTTTCCAGTGTCCCCCGGCCCCCGAGGTTGCGGGCGACGTCTGGAACCCGACCAAGGAGTCTTCCATGACGCGTTGGAGATGTCTGATTGCGCATGCCCTGCTGGGCGTCGCGCTGGTTGCGATCGGTGAAGCGCATGCCCAATACCCGAACAAACCCATCCGCTGGGTCGTGCCCTACACCGCCGGCGGCATCACGGATGTCGTGACGCGCGTGGTGACGCAGAAGATGCAGGCCGCGCTCGGCCAGGCCATCGTCGTCGAGAACAAACCCGGCGCCAATTCCATCATCGGCGCGGACCTGGTGGCGAAGGCCTCGCCCGACGGCTACACGGTTCTCACGGTGATCGCGGCGCACGCCGCGAACGCCACGCTGTACCAGGGCAAGCTGCCCTTCGATCCGGTCAGGAGCTTCACGCCGGTGTCGCTGGCCGGCATCGCGCCGCTGATCCTGACGGCGAACACGAATTTCCCCGCCAAGGATGCGCGCGAGCTGATCGCCTACGCCAAGGCCAACCCGGGCCGGATCAACTTCGGTTCGTCGGGCATCGGCGCGGCAGCGCACCTGACGACGGAATTGCTCAAGCAGACGGCGGGCATCGACATGGTGCACGTGCCGTTCAAGGGCACCGCACCGGCCCTGCAGGCGCTCATGGCGAACGACATCCAGATCCTCGTGGACGTGCCGAGCACGCTGATGCCGCACGTGCGCGGCGGCAAGATCAAGGCGCTCGCCATGTTCTCCGGCAAGCGCGTTGCCGGCGCGGCCGAAGTGCCGACGATGGCCGAGGCCGGCGGCCCGGCGCTGGAATCCTCGACGTGGGTGCTGTTCCTCGCGCCGGCGGGCACGCCGCGCGACATCGTGCAGCGCCTGTCCCAGGAAGCGCAGAAGGCGGTCAATGAAACCGAGATCCGCGACCGCTTCAACCAGATCGGCATCGAGCCCGTGGGCAACAACTCGGAACAGGCCGCGAAGTTCCTCGCCGACGAGATCGCGAAATGGGCCAAGGTCATCACGACCGCCGGCGTGAAGGCCGAGCAGTGATCCCCCTGCACCGCCCGGGTCCGCGCGCCGCTGGCGGCAGCCCGCTCGGCCGCGTGACCCCATGAAGTCGGTCGAATCGCACGCCGAGATTCGCGACGCGGTGCGCGCCCTGTGCGCCGAGTTCGACGGCCCCTATTGGCAGAAGGTGGACGAGGCGCGCGCCTACCCGGATGCGTTCGTCGCCGCGCTCACCCGGGCGGGCTGGCTGGGCGCGCTCATTCCCGAGGCGTACGGCGGCTCCGGGCTCTCGCTCACCGAGGCCTCCGTGATCATGGAGGAGATCAACCGCTCGGGCGGCAACGCGTACGTCTGCCACGGGCAGATGTACAACATGAACACCCTGCTGCGCCACGGCTCGGCGGAACAGAAGCAGAAGTACCTGCCGCGGCTGGCGAGCGGCGAGCTGCGCCTGCAGTCGATGGGCGTGACCGAGCCGTCGGCGGGAACCGACACCACGCGCATCCAGACGACCGCGGTGCGCAAGGGCGACCGTTACGTGATCAACGGGCAGAAGGTGTGGACGTCGCGCCTCGATCACTCCGACCTGATGATCCTGCTGGCGCG
>DKBI01000002.1 GCA_002451175.1 Betaproteobacteria bacterium UBA6904 | reverse complement strand
GCCAGCGCGTTGCGCACGTTGTGCACGCCCGGGATGGCCAGCGCCACGCGCGCCTCGCCGCCGGGCGCGCGCAGCAGCAGTTCGCTCGAGAGCGGATGCAGCGTGCAGCTGCCCGTGACGTCCGCGGCCGACAGCAGCGAAAAGCAGACCTTGCGCCGCGCGCCCGCGGCGGCGCGGAACAGGTCGGCGCGCGGATCGTCGGCGTTGATCACGGCGACGCCCGTCGCGGGCAGCGCCGCGAAGACGCTGGCATTCTCCGCGGCGACCGCGTCCACCGTCAGCATGAATTCCAGGTGCTCGCGCTGCGCGTTGTTCACGAGGGCGATGGTCGGCTGCGCGATCTCCGCGAGCGCGGCGATCTCGCCCGGGTGGTTCATGCCCAGCTCGATCGCGCACCACGCATGCGCCGGCCCGAGCCCGAGCAGCGTCATCGGCACGCCGATGTCCGTGTTGAGGTTGCCGCGCGTCGCAAGCACCGCCGCCTCGCCAGCGTGCGCGCGCAGGATCGAGGCGAGCATTTCCTTGGTCGTCGTCTTGCCGTTCGAGCCGGTGATCGCGATGAGCGCGGGCGAGAAGCGCTGGCGCCAGTGCCGGCCGAGGCGGCCGAGCGCGCGGCGCGTGTCGTCCACGACGATGACGGGCAGCGGCGCATGCCGCGTATCCTGCGCGTCGATGAGCGCCCCGGCGGCGCCGCGTCCGGCCGCCGCGCCGAGATAGGCGTGGCCGTCGAAGCGCTCGCCGCGGACGGCGACGAACAGCGCGTCCGGCGCGAGGGTGCGCGAGTCCGTGGACACGCTCACGAAGCGCGCGTCGTCGCCGATCAGGCGCCCGGACATCGCCGCCGCGGCTTCGGAGAGCCGCATCATCGCGCCGGCCTCCGTTGCAGCGCCGCGCGCACGCAGGCTGCGTCGGAGAACGGATGGCGCTCGCCGGCGATCTCCTGCGTGGTCTCGTGACCCTTGCCCGCGACGAGCACCACGTCGTCCGCGCCCGCGTCGCCGATCGCCTGCTCGATCGCGGCCGCGCGATCGGGTTCGACGACGCAGGCCGCGCTCATGCCCGCCCGGATGGCGTCGATGATCGCGTNNCGCTTCGACGGATCGCGATCGCCGCCGGCGCCGAAGACGATGCTCAGCGCCCCGCCCCGCGCCGCGGCGACCGGGCGCAGCGCGACCAGCACCTTTTCGATCGCGTCCGGCGTGTGCGCGTAGTCGACGATCACCAGCGGCGCGCCCTCGCCGCCGATGCGCTGCATGCGCCCGGGAACCTCGGGCAGCTGCGCGAGCGCCGCGGCGGCATCGTCGAGCGGCACGCCGTAGGCGAGCAGGCAGCCGAGCACGCCGAGCGCGTTCGCGACGTTGAAACGGCCCAGCGGCCGCAGCGCGAACTCCGCCGCGCCCCAGCTCGACGCGACGGCGACGTGCGTGGCCTGGGGCGTGACGCGGATCTCTCGCGCGACCACGTGGCGCTCGACGCTCCCCGCGGGCACCGCCGCGGGCGTCAGCGCATAGCCGATCGTGCGCACCTCGCGCAGCGCCAGCCGCTGCGCAAGCTGCACGCCGAGCACATCGTCCAGGTTGAGCACCGCGGTCTCGAGCGCCGGCGCGTCGAACAGCCGCGACTTGGCCGCGGCGTAGGCGTCCATCGAGCCGTGATAGTCGAGATGGTCGTGCGACAGATTCGTGAACAGCGCGCAGCGGAAGGCCACGCCCTGGACGCGGCCCTGCACCAGGCCGTGAGAGGACACTTCCATCGCTACGGCGCGCGCGCCCTCACGCCGGAAATCGGCGAGCAGGCGATGGACCTCCAGCGCATCGGGCGTCGTGTTGGCGGTGCCTGTCAGCGCGCCCGGAAAACCGCTGCCGAGCGTGCCGATCACTGCGGCAGGCGCTCCGGCGCGCGCGAGGAGCGCGGCGAGCCACTGGGAGCACGAGGTCTTGCCGTTGGTGCCGGTCACGCCGCACACCCAGAGCGACTCGGACGGGCGACCGTGGAACGCGTGCGCGAGGTGCCCCGCCCGCTCGCGCAGGCCCGGCACGCCCTCGTTCGGCACGCGCCATTCGCCGCGCCAATCGAATCCGTCGCGCTCCCAGACCACCGCCGCGGCCTGCCGCGCAATCGCCTGCGCGATGTGGTCGCGGCCGTCCCCGCGCTCCCCCGGCCAGGCGAAGAAGCAGCTGCCTGGCGCGCAGCGCCGGCTGTCCGCGGTGAGGCGCTCGATCATCGCCCCCTGACGCGCGAGCCGGCTGAACAGGTCCGTGTCCATGCCGGCATCAAGTGCTTTCCTCGGCGATTTCACCCTCGCCGGGGATTTCGATGGGGGTGAGTGGCGCGTCGTGGGGCACGTCGAGCAGGCGCAGCGCGCCCTGCATCACTTGCGCGAAGACCGGCGCCGCCACGGCGCCGCCGTAATACTGGCCCGCGGACGGCTCGTCGATCATCACCGCGAGGACCAGCCGCGGCGCGCTGGCCGGCGCGAAGCCGACGAACGACGAAACGTATTTCTTCGCCGCGTAGCTGCCGTTTTCCAGCTTGTGCGCCGTCCCGGTCTTGCCGGCGACGCGCCAACCCATGATGCGCGCCCGCGGCGCGGTGCCGCCCGGCTGCGTTGCCGTCTCCAGCATCGCGCGCATGGCGCGCGCCGTCGCCGCGCCGAACACCGGCCGGCCCACAGCCGGCATGTCCGTGCGCACGAGGCTGAGCGGTACGAGCTCGCCGTCGCGCGCGAACACCGTGTAGGCTCGGGCGAGCTGGACGAGGCTCACGGAGATGCCGTGGCCGTAGGCCATGGTCGCCTGCTCGATCGGGCGCCAGGTCTTCGCGTCGCGCACGCGCCCTGCGGCCTCGCCGGGAAAGCCGAGCTGCGGCGGCGCGCCGAAGCCCACGCGCCGGAACAGCTCGTGCATCTCCTCGCGCGGCATGGCGAGCGCGATCTTCGCGGAACCGACGTTGGAGGATTTCTGGATCACCTGCGCGACGGTCATTGCGCCGCCGGGATGCGCGTCGTGGATCGTGCGGTTGCCGATCGTGAGGCGACCGGGCGCAGTCTGAATCACGGTGTCCGGCGTGACGCGGCCGGATTCGAGCGCCAGCGAAACGGTGAACGGCTTGAGCGTGGAGCCCGGCTCGAACAGGTCGGTGATCACGCGGTTGCGCAACTGCGCGCCGGTCAGCCGGGCGCGATTGTTCGGGTTGTAGCTCGGGGTATTGGCGAGGGCGAGCACTTCGCCGGTGCGCGCGTCGAGGACGACCACCGCGCCGCCTTTCGCCTTGTGCGCTTCCACGGCGCTCTTCAGCGCCCCGTACGCGAGACTCTGGATCTTGCTGTCGAGCGACAGGCGCAGATCCTTGCCGTCCTGCGCCGCGCGAATCGCCTCGATGTCCTCGACGACGTGGCCGAGCCGGTCCTTGATCACGCGCCGGCTGCCCGACACGCCGGCGAGGCTCGACTGGAAGGCAAGCTCGATGCCTTCCTGCCCCTTGTCGTCGACGCCGGTGAATCCCACGACGTGCGCCATGGTCTCGCCGCCGGGGTAATAGCGCCGGAATTCGCGCTGCTGGTACAGCCCGGGAATGCCGAGTTCGGCGATGCGCTCCGCCGTTTCCGGGGGAATCTGGCGCTTGAGATACACGAAGTCGCGCGAAGCCTCCGCAAGGCGCCGCTCCAGCTCGCGAGGCGCCATGCCGAGCAGCTTCGCCAGCTGCTGCGACTGCGCCGCGCTGGTCCGCAGGTCTTCCGGAATGGCCCAGATCGACTTCACGGGCGTCGAGATGGCGAGCGCCTCGCCGCGCCGGTCGAGCACTCGGCCGCGGGTTGCCGGCAGCTCGAGTACCCGCGAATAGCGCGCTTCACCGCGCTCCTGCAGGAAGCCGGTCTTGACGGCCTGCAGCCACACCGAGCGGCCGATGAGCACGAGGAACGCGGCCACGAACACGAACAGCACGAAGCGCGCGCGGCCGATCGGCAGGCGCACGACGGCCGGCGCCGCCGCGTAGCTCAAGGCTTCGCCTCCGCCGGCGCGAGTTCCACGACGCGCACGCGGCGCGGGTCCGGTGCGCGCAGCCCGAGCGCCTCGGCGGCGATCTTCGAGACGCGGGCGTGCAGGCCCCAGGTGCTCGCCTCGAGCTGCAACTGGCCGTACTCGACGTCGAGTTCGCGCGCGCGCGCCGCCTCACGCTCGAGCGCGACGAACGACTTCCGCGCCTGGTGCTGGGAGGTGACGAGCCCGAACGCGCAGCCGAGCAGAACGAGGAGCAGGAGCAGGTTCAGCTTCGCCACGCGCGGGGCTCGGTTCGGGAATGCGCCATCAAGTCAAAGGGGGTCTCGGTACGCTCGGCCACGCGCATCACCACGCTTCGCGCGCGCGGATTGGCCGCGATCTCGTCGGCGCCCGCGCGCACGGCGCGCCCGATGATCCTGAGCGCCGGTTGTGGCATCTCGCTGGCGCGAATCGGCAAATCCCGTGGCAGCGAGGGCTGCGCGAGCGCACGCAGGAACCGTTTGACGATGCGGTCCTCGAGGGAATGAAAGCTCAGCACGGCGAGGCGGCCCCCCGGAGCGAGGCGCGCCACCGCCTGCGGCAGCATCAACGACACTTCCTCAAGCTCCCGATTGACGAAAATCCGTAGAGCCTGAAAGGTGCGCGTCGCCGGATCCTGGCCAGCCTCGCGTGTGCGGACCGCCTCTGCCACGAGATGGGCCAGTTGCTGGGTGCGGACGAGGGGTTCGCGTGCGCGACCAGCAACAACCGCCGCTGCAATCTGTTGAGCAAACCGTTCTTCGCCATAAGTCTTGATGACCTCCCGGATGTCAGCTTCGGTCGCCGTCGCCAGCCACTGCGCGGCGGACTCGCCCCGCGTCGGATCCATGCGCATGTCCAGCGGGCCGTCGGCGCGGAACGAAAAGCCGCGCTGCGGCGTGTCGAGTTGCGGCGAGGACACGCCGAGATCCGCGAGGATCCCTTGCACTGTCGCAACGCCCGCCGCGTCGAGGACGCTCGAGATTTCGGCGAAGCGCGCGTGCCGGATGAGAAAGCGCGGATCCTGAATCGATTCGCCGGCCGCGACCGCCTCGGGATCCCGGTCGAGCGCGATCAGGCGCCCCGCGGGACCCAGCCGCGCGAGAATTTCCCGGCTGTGGCCGCCGCGTCCGTAGGTGAGATCCACGTAGATGCCGTCGGCGCGCAACGCAAGCGCCGCGACGGCCTCGGCGGCAAGCACGGCGCGATGCACGGGCGCGCGGCCAGTCATCGCCCGGGCCATCCGTCACAGCGAGAAGTCTTCCAGGCCCGCCGGGGGCGTGCTGCCGCCGGCGAGGGCCCCGGCGAGCTTTGCGCTCCAGACGCCCGAGTCCCAAAGCTCGAAGTAGTGGCCCTGCCCGACCATCATCACTTCCCGCTCGAGCTTGGCGTGCATGCGCAACGCGCCCGACACGAGGATGCGGCCCGAGCCGTCGGGCAGCACGTGATCCTCGAAGCCGAGCAGCAGCCGTTTCCACCAGGGGGCCTGCGGATGGAAGCTCGGCAGGGTTTCGATCTTGGCACGCACCGGTTCCCACTCCGCTTCCGGATAGAGCAACGCGCAACCGTCGGGATGCGCCGTCAGGACGAGCGCGCGGCGCGGCGCGACGAGCGCTTCGCGATGGCGCGTGGGCACCGCGAGACGCCCCTTGGCATCCAAGGTAATGACAGTCGCTCCGTGGAAAGCCCCGCTCATCCCCCCGCTCCCTCCAAATGCCAGGATTCTGGAACCTTTCCCAGAAATCCACCCCTTTTTTCTACGTTTTGCCACTTTATTTGAATCTAATTCCTGGGGTCAAGCGAAAGATCGGGCGTTTTCCCATTTACGACAATGACTTAGTGGCGATTTTGGAAGCTCATTGGAGAGAATAAAAATCATCAAAATCAAATGATTAATTTGCATAGTCAATGTTTGTTATGAGGAGTTGACGGCCTGCCGATCCAGGGCGGCCTGCAAAGGCGTCGCGCGGCGCTGTAGCAAAAACGCCACCGTGCTAGATTCGCGCCCCCATGCGGCGCCCTCTCGATGTCCTGCGCGCGTATGAGCCGCACGACGGCACGCTGTGGAGCCTTTTCGAGTCGCGTGCGGCGGCCGACGCGCATCGCCCGTTTCTCTGGTTCGCCGGCGAGACGCTTTCCTACGCGCAATTCCGCGCGCGCGCGATCCAATTTGCGCAGGGGCTCGCGGCGCGCGGCATCGCGCCCGGCGACCGCGTGGCCGCCGTCTCCGTCAACAGCGCGAATTGCGTCGCGCTGTTGTTCGCGCTCGCGCGTCTCGGCGCGGTGATGGTGCCGGTCAATCCGGAATTCGGCGCGCGCGAAGCGGGCTACATCCTGCAGCACGCCGGCGTGCGCGCGGTCGCGGCGAGCGCCGCGACGCTTGCGGTGGCGCGCGAGGCAGCGCAAACGATGTCACCGATGCCCTGGCTCTTCGCGCTCGAGGAGGCGGCAGCCGAACTCGCAGGGGGCAACGCCCGCCTGCCCGCTGAATCCACGGCGCAGGACACGTGCCTGATTCTCTACACGTCGGGCACGACGGGTTTTCCCAAAGGCGTGATGCACAGCCAGCGCAGCTTCGTGCTCGCGGGCGAAGGGTTCGTCGCGCGCCTGTGGCTGCAGCCCGAGGACCGGCTGCTGTGCGTGCTGCCGATGTTTCACATCAATGCGCTTTTCTATTCGCTCGCCGGCGCGCTCGCGGCGGGCGCGAGCCTCGCGCTCGCGCCGCGCTTTTCCGCGTCCACGTTCTGGCAGACGGCCGTCGCGAGCGGCGCNNGGCGTGCGCGACGTGCTCGAGGGCTACGGCATGACCGAAATCCCCGGGGCAGCGAACAATCCCTTCGATGGCGAGCGGCGGCCGGGCAGCCTCGGCAAGGCCGCAACGCACCCGGATCCCGGGCTGCCGTTCGCGCAACTGCGCATCGTGGACGAAGCCGGCTGCGACCTGCCCGACGGGACGGTGGGTGAGATCTGGGTGAAGACGCCGATCCTGATGCAGGGCTACTACCGCGATGCCGAGCAGACCGCCGCATCGACGGTGAACGGCTGGTTCAGGACGGGCGACCTCGCGCGGCGCGATGCCGACGGCTATTACTATTTCGTCGCGCGCAAGAAGGACATCATCCGCCGCCGCGGCGAGAACATC
>DKBI01000012.1 GCA_002451175.1 Betaproteobacteria bacterium UBA6904 | reverse complement strand
TTCATCAGAGGGAAATAGGAGGAAGCCGGGTTCCGCTTCAACAGAAAGGTCTTGCCACTGGGCGAGGTCACGATGACCTTGTCGACACTGGCCACGTCGGCCGTATTGTTGACGTCCAGGAGATAACCGGTGCTGTTGTAATCCGCGGCAGGCTGGTTGATGAAATTGCGCAGTTGATTATAGGAGCTGATGCTGCCGTTGTACTTGTACTGGTTGCCGATCTGGCGCAGCTTGCCGTCGGTGTCGGTTCTGACCACAAAAGTGGCGTAGCTCGTCGCCCCCGAGCCGCTGGTGAGACGATAACCAATCACCATGTCCTTCTCGGGGTTGCTGCGAGTAAACTCGTAGGTGCCGCGATCGAAGGTCGCCCCAACGCCGGTACCGAATATGCCGGAAAAAGCGCCGGTCGAGCTTACGATCGCGCCGTTGCTCTTGTATTTTGACGGGTCGTTGCCGACGAACAGGTCTTTGCACGCCGTGGCTTTGATGTCGGCAGCGGTCTTGCCGCCGGCGTTGATGCGGTCAGTCTGCGGCAGGGCATAGCAGGCCGTCATGCGCTTGAGCAGGTCGGCAATCAGGGGGGCGGTGCCGCTGGGTACCAGGTCGGCGGCATTCACTGCTGGCAGGGCCGCCGTGGGCGCCGTAGTGTTGGTAAAGGTGATTACGGCGGGTTGCGCACCCTCGGCCTGCTGTTGCTTCACGGCGACTTCGATATTGACCGTGGTTTTGCTGTTGGGCGTGATATTGATCGACAGCGAATCGAGCACCTTGTCCATGCCGGTGCCGTCGGCGACGAACTTGCCGCTCAGCGGATTGGCAGTAACGCCCGCCGCGTCCATTACGGGTTTGATCAGGGCGACAACCTCGGCCACCTTGGCCGCGAGCTTGGTCGCATCGACCAGGGTCGGGTCTTTCTTGATCTCTGCGGCAAGCTGGGCCGGGTCGCCCAGCGGGCACAGGCGCGAGGCGATCAGGTTGGTGACCGGAGTGATGTTGGCGGTGCTGTCCTTGGCTTCTGCGACCACGCTGACCAGGCTCTGGTCGTCGCGCGCGGCCTTGACCACGAACGGCGGTTTGGCCGTGATCGGCAGGGTGATGGTGTAGCTGCCGTCGGCGCCGGTAACGACTGCGGGCTCGCCCGCGGCCGGGTAGCTGGTGCCGTCGCTGCCGGTGATAGTAATGGTGGCGTTGGCAAACACTGCGCCGGTGGCCGCGGTGCCGGCTACGGTAAAGCTCGTCGGTGCGGGTGCGGCAGGCGCCGTAACCGGCACCGGGTCGCTGCTGCTACCACAAGCAGCCAACATTCCGACCAGCACCATGCTAGCCGTGGACTTTATCAGCAAAGAAAATCTACCCATGTATTTCTCCCATTTTTGGATTTCGAGCGAAATTTTTTTGCCCTAGTCGAACATCGGACCGAATGATGTATGCCAGGATCCTATTTATAAACTCACGGAAACACTTGTCGGAGCGTGCGCTAAGCGCAATCGCAACCAATTCGCATTACCGTAAGCGGACGGAGTCTAGCACGCATCTTTTGAATTTGGAAAGAAGTTATAAATTAGGGAAAACCACCGTAACTTGTGGTATTAAAATAGTATTTCAGCAATCAAGTTTGCTGAAATGGATTCCGTTCCGGTGCACAGTGCTGATGCCCGGGCGTTAGGAAATTAAGCGGGATTTCGAATCCGATGCAGGGCGAAATCCCTGCGCCCGCGGGGGGCGAAGCGCTTAGCGCGCGAGCACCCGGACCTGCTGCGGCTGGATGGCGAGTTGTACCAGTTCTCCGGGTGCAAAGCTTCGGGCGCCGGTGTAGTGTGCCTGGTCGGCGACGATCTCGGCATCGCCCGACATGACGGTATAGCGGATGAACTCGCCGAGAAACTCGCGTCCGGCAACGCGTCCTTGCATGCGGATCAGGCCGCGTTCGATCGGCGCAGCCGGATCGCTCAAAGCGACCACATGCGGGCGGAAGGCAATCTCGGCCGCGCCCGTAACCGCCGTAGGTACGCCGGAAAGCTCGATTTCACCCAGCGCGGGGCATTGGAACAGCATCGCGCCCGCCCCGGGCCTCAGGGTGCCGGCGTATAGATTGATGGTGCCGACGAAATTGGCGATGAAGCGGTTGGCCGGCTGGTCGAACAGTTCCATCGGCGTGCCGACCTGCTGGATCACGCCGNNCTGCTGCCCG
Organism: Betaproteobacteria bacterium UBA6904; assembly: GCA_002451175.1. Taxonomy (GTDB): domain Bacteria; phylum Pseudomonadota; class Gammaproteobacteria; order Burkholderiales; family SG8-39; genus 2-02-FULL-66-14. The sequence continues at coordinate 8,515 of DKBI01000012.1, read as the reverse complement.
CCCGAGAGCTGGCTGGGGCGGCGCGCGGCGAGTTCGGACAGACCTACCAGATCCAGCGCAGCTGCGACCTTGCGCCTGACCTCGTCGCGCGGCAGCCGGCGTTCTTCCAGCCCGAACGCGACGTTGTCCTGCACCGTCATATGCGGCCACAAGGCGTAATTCTGGAACACCATGCCGATGTCGCGCTTCCACGGTGGCACCGCCGAGATGTCCCTGCCGTCGAGCAGCACGCGCCCGGCCTGCGCGCGCGCGAAGCCGGCGATCACGCGCAACAGCGTCGATTTGCCCGAGCCCGAGGGCCCGAGCAGGGCGAAGAATTCGCCCGGCTCGATGGCGAGGTTGATGTCGCGCAGCACTTCGGTCTTTCCGTACGCGAGGGCGATGTCCTGGAATTCGACTTTGACTTTGGCCATGTGTGCCTGCCTGTGAATATCTACTTGAGGGCTTGCAGCGTTTCGAAGCGCTGGCTGCGCGCGCGCATGATGCGGTGCGAGGCATAGGTGCCGAGCGCCACGAGCAGCACGGTGATCACCCCGAGCGCGGCGCCGGGGCCGCGCCCGACGATGGACTGCATGTAAAGATAAATGCCGTAGGATGCCGGCGCGTCCGAGGTCGCGGAAACCAGCATCAGCGTAGCGGAGATTTCGACCGCCGCCGTGAGGAAGCTGGTGACGAAACCGGCGAGGATGCCGCCGGCCATCAGCGGCACGACGATGCGCGTGACAGTGCGGCGGTTGTTCGCGCCCAGGTTCTCGGCGGCTTCCTCCATGGACACGTGCACCTGCTGCAGCGCGGCGACGCAGGAGCGCAGGGCATAGGGCAGGCGCCGCACGGTGAAGGCGAAGGCGATGATCAGCCAGAAAGACACGAACGGCAGGTCGCTGAACGGCAGGTTGAAGCCGCGGAAGGTGCGCAGATAGCCGATGCCGAGCACGATGCCGGGTATGGCCACCGCCGCTGAGGCGGTCAGGTCGAGCAGCCTGCGGCCCGGCAGGCTCGTACGCAGCATCAGGTAGGCGATGGCGGTGCCGATCAGCACGTCCAGGCCGGCGGCAATGCCGCAGTAGAGCAGGGAATTCCACAGCATGAAGGGCGAATCCTGGAACACCGCGGCGTAGTTCGACAGCGTGTAGCTTTCCGGGACCACGGTGAAGCTCCACAGCTTGGAAAACGACAGCAGCACCAGGCCGAGGTGGGGCGAGAGCACCAGCAGCAGCACCAGCGCGATCCAGCCATAGGCGAACAGCCCCTGCCAGGGCCCGAGCCTGCGCGTGGCGAGCGAGCTGCCGCCGCGCTGCAGCGTTGCGTAGTCCTTGCCGCGCATCACCCAGGTCGAGCCCCACAGCGCCGCCATGGAGGCGCACACCATGATGACGCTCGCGACATAGCCGATCGGGTCGTCGATGCCTATGGAGGTGATGCGGAAGTAGGCCTGCGCGGCGAGGATGTCGGTGACGTTGAGCACCAGCGGCGTGGCGACATCGTCGAACACCTTGAGGAACACCAGCGCGGCGCCCGCCATGTAGCCCGGCAGTGCGAGCGGGAACACGATGCGGCGGAACAGGCGGAAGCCGCTCGCGCCCAGGTTCTGCGCCGATTCCTCCATCGCGCTGTCGATGTTGTTGAGCGCCGCCGTGAGGTTGAGCAGGATGAACGGAAAATAGTGCAGCGCCTCGACGAATATGACGGCGTTGAGCCCCTCCATGATGGGCAGGTTGAGGTCGAACCAGTCGCCCAGGATCAGATTGAGCGAACCGCTGCGCCCGAACAGCAGCTGCATCGCGGTGGCGCCGACGAAGGGCGGCATGATCAGCGGCAGCACGCCCAGGGTCTGGATCAGCAGGGCGCCGCGGAACTGGAAACGCGCGGTGAAATACGCCAGGGGCAGCGCGAAGACGGAGGAGACCAGCACGCTCATGCCCCCCACGTAGAGGCTGTTGTAGAACGCCTCGCGCATCAGGGTCAGCTGGAAAAACGAGCGGAAATGCGCCAGCGTCAGGCTGCCGTCGCTGTTGGTGAAGGCGACGTACATCACGGTGGCCACCGGCACCACCAGGAACACCAGCAGGAACAGCGCGATGGCGAGCGCGAGCGCAGCCTGGGTGAAGGTGAAGCGAGGCGTCATGGTGTGGCTGTGCCGACGCCTCGAGACCGACGGACCGCGCTACTTGGCCAGGGCCGCAGCCCGGTCGGCGAGGTCGATCGCGCGCGCGTAGTTGCTACGCGCGGCGTTGCCCCAGTGCTCCTCCAGCGCCGTGACCTGCTTGGTCTTCAGGGCATCGCGCTTGGTGTTGCGGTACAGCGCCAGGAACTCCTTGTCCTTGACCTGCTCCGCCGTCACCACGGGCGAGTAGGCAAAATCGCGCGCCTCGGCGAGCAGCTTGGCCGCCTGCGGGTTGTCCTTGCCCGCGAGCTTGGCCGCAGCACTGTTGATAGCCTTGGCCGCCTGAACGAGTTCCTTGTGGCGGAAGGTGATGGTCTGGTCGAAAATCGAGCTCACCACGTAGTAGCGCGATTCGGACAGGTCGGAATCGAAATTCACCTTCGGCTTGATCTTGCCGGCGAAGGGGTTGGGGAATCCGGCGGGCGCCTTGGAATAGACGCTGGGCAGCACCGGCAGCCGGCTGATCTTCGGATCGAACAGCAACTCCTGGCCCTCGGGCGAAAGCGTGTAGTCGATGAACTTTTTCGCGTTGTCGGCGTTCTTCGCTCCGGCGACCATGCCGATATTCGCGGGGACGATGGCGGTAACGGACGGGTAGACGAACTCGGCGGGGAAGCCCGAAGACTTCGCGGCCAGCCCGAAGAAGTCGATTACGAGCCCGATGCCGTACTGGCCGCTGTTGACGCCGTCGGGCACGCCGAAGCTGCGTTCGGTGATCGCGGCGCAGTTGCCCGATATCATCAGCATCTGGCGCCAGCCTTTTTCCCAGCCTTCGCCCTGCAGTATGGTCTCGACCGTGAGATGGGTCGTGCCCGAGCGCGACGGCGATGACATCGCGACGTGGCCGAAATACACGGGCTTGACGAGATCGGCCCATTCCTTCGGCTGCGGCAGCTTGTTCGCCTTGAGGTAGCGGGTGTTCCACATGATGCCGTAGCCCGCCAGGGCCTGCCCCAGATAGTAGCCGTCGGGATCGTTGATCGGATAGTTGCCGATCTTGTTGGGGACTTCCTTCGCCGGCGTTTGGATTTTCGCGAGCAGTTTCTCCGCGGCCAGCACCTGGAACGCATCCGGCGCCGACACCCAGAATACGTCGGGCTTGTTGTTGGCCGGCGATTCGCGCACATACGCGACGCCCGCCGGCGTGGGCTTGTTGAGGATCTCGACCTTGATGCCGGGATGCTTCGCCTCGAAGGCTTTCTTGTAGGCGCCGGTCAGTTCCTTGGGAAACGAGGTCACGATCACGACCTGCTGCTGCGCCACTGCCGGTGCAGTGAAGGCCAGGGCGAGCGCCGCGCATGCGAGGCGCAGATTCTTGGGCAGGGAAGTGCGGGACATGGTGTTCTCCTTGGTATGCCTGATGGTCGGATGCGGTACAGGCAGACATCATAATCCGGAAGGCCGACACCGACCAAGAGCCGCAATGCTAGAATCAAAACCACTGCATCGATCCCCGGGCCGCGCCGCATGGCTGCGGGACGCTGCGGTCGCCGCGGCGGCGTTCGCCCCGGCTAATCCAGGCCGTTTCCCTATGCATTTGCACCTCGATCCGGTCGGCGGCATAGCCGGCGACATGTTCATCGCTGCACTGCTCGATGCCTATCCCGGGCTGAGCGCAGGTCTGAACGCCGTGCTTTCCAAGGTCGACCTTCCGCCGGGCGCGCGCTGCGCGATACTCGAACACCACGACGGGACTTTGCGCGGGCGGCGCTTCGAGCTCAGCCTGCCCGCCGATGCCGCGGCCGCGGGCCAGGGTCACGCCCACCACGCCCATCGCGGGCTGACCGCGATTCGCGCCCTCATAGCGGCCATGGATCTGGAACCGGCCGTGACCGCGCGTGCCGCGAACATATTCGCAATCCTGGCGCAAGCCGAAGCGGAGGTGCACGGGGTCGGTGTCGACGAGGTCGAGTTCCACGAGGTCGGCGCGCTGGATTCCATCACCGACATCATCGGCGCCGCCTGGATCATCGAGACACTGGGGCCGGCGACCTGGTCGGTCGGGGCACTGCCGCTGGGATCAGGAAGCGTACAGACCGCCCACGGCGCGCTGCCGGTTCCGGCTCCCGCCGTGGTCAAGCTACTCAAAGGCTACGCGTTCGTCGACGACGGCATAGTCGGAGAGCGGGTCACGCCTACCGGTGCCGCGATCCTGCGCCACCTCGCCTGTGCCTCGGGCATGGGGCCGCGGACGGGGCGCCTCGCCGCCTCGGGCCTGGGCTTCGGTACGCGCAAGCTGCCGGGCCGCGCCAATGCGCTGCGCGTGCTGGCCTTCGACATGGATGTCGTGCCGACCGCGGACGAAGTCGCCTTGCTCGCGTTCGAAATAGACGACCAGACTGCGGAAGATCTGGCGCTGGGACTGGATCGCCTGCGTGCGTGCGCGGGCGTGCTCGACGTGGTGCAGAGCGCCGTGTTCGGCAAGAAGGGCCGCATGGCGACCCAGGTGCAGGTGCTGGCGCAACCGCAACGGCTCGCTGAAATCGTCGCGGCCTGCTTCGCCGAGACCACCACGCTGGGCGTGCGCCATCAGCTGCTGGGCCGCAGCGTGCTCGAGCGCAGTGAGGTCAGCGTTGCAGTTGACGCCGGAGCGGTGGTGCAGGTAAAGCTGGCGCGGCGGCCGGGGGGTGAATTGAGCGCCAAGGCCGGGAGCGATGACCTGCGCGCCGGCGGTGATCGAACCGGACGGGAGCGTCTGCGCCGCGCCAGCGAAGCCGCGGCGCTGCAACGGGAAGACCAGGGTGAAAAATAGTCCGACCCAGGCGAAGCTTGCCGAACTCGAAGCGCGCCTGGCTGCGATCGGAGACGCGCAGGCGCCCGGCGCGGTCGGCGTTGCGGTCTCGGGCGGCGTGGACAGCCTCACGCTCGCAAGCGTCGCGCACGGGGTGCTGGGACGCAGTGCAACGATGTATCACGCGCAGTCGCCCGCAGTGCCGCCGGAGGCGACGGCGCGCGTGCAGACTTTGGCGGCTACGCACGGCTGGGAACTGGAAGTGTTCGATGCGGGGGAGTTCGGGCGCGCCGCGTACCTCGCCAACCCGGTGGACCGGTGCTTTCACTGCAAGACCAGTCTCTACGCCAGCATGCGCGCGCGCACCGCGGCGCAGCTGCTCTCCGGCACGAATCTCGACGACCTGGGCGAATACCGTCCCGGCCTGCGCGCCGCCGCCGAGCACGGCGTGCGCCACCCGTTTGTGGAGATCGGCGCGGACAAGAACATGGTGCGCGCCATGGCGCGCGCACTGGGGCTGGGCGACGCGGCCGAACTTCCCGCAGCGCCCTGTCTTGCAAGCCGCATCGAAACCGGGATAGTCATAGACGCGGCCACGCTCGCGCTGGTGCACGCGAGCGAACGCCTGGTCGGTGCGGCGCTTGCAGCGCGCACGGTGCGCTGCCGGGTGCGTGCCTCGGGCGTGGTGCTGGAACTCGACGCCGCCACCCTGGAAACTATGGAACCGCGGCGGCGCGCCGAGCTGGAAGACGAAGTCGGCGATCTTTTCGCCGCAGCGGGCCTCGTGCGCAGCGTGAGCTTCGCGCCCTACCGCAACGGCAGCGCTTTTCTGGTGGATGTCCATGAACGTGCCTGAGGTGCGACCGGATACGGGGCGGGGCGAGCGCGTCGGACTGGACGAGGCGATATTCTGCGCCGGCAAGAGCGTCGGCCAGATCGAGGGTATCCTGCACGAGGCGCGCTCGCGCGGAGCGCGGCTGCTGCTTACCCGCCTAGGCGCCGAACAGCACGCCGAAATGTCCGCGGACCTGCGTGCCGCACTCGATTACGACGCGCTGTCGCGCACGGCTTATTTTGGTGCCGCGCCTGCGCTCACCGGCGAGCCCCGCGTCGCCATACTGTCCGCGGGCACGTCGGACGTGGCGGCGGCGCGCGAGGCGCAGCGTACCCTCCTGTGGTACGGACACCCGGTTGCGGAATTTCACGACATCGGCGTGGCAGGACTGTGGCGCCTGACCGAGAGGCTGGAGGAAATCCGCCGCCACCCGGTGCTGATCGTCGCGGCCGGCATGGACGCCGCGCTGGCGAGCGTGGTGGGCGGGCTGGTGCGCGGCTGCGTGATCGGCTTGCCGACCTCGGTGGGTTACGGCGTCGCGAGCGGCGGCCGCGTCGCGCTGGACGCCATGCTCGCGAGCTGCGCGCCGGGGCTGGCGGTGGTCAATATCGACAACGGCTACGGCGCCGCCTGCATCGCGCTGCGCATGCTGCGCGCATTCGGCCCGCAGACTTGAGTTAGCGTGCGCCATACCGGCATTAATGGAGAAACTGCCATGCACATAGACCTCAGATACGGCAAAGGGACACACCGCCTCCAGCTGGATCCGGCCTGGGATGTCACGGTGATCAGAAAACCCGACATGCCCCTGCTCGCGGACCCGGTGCGCGCGGTGCAGGCCGCGCTAGGCGCGCCGGTCGGCGTAGCGCCGCTGGCGGAGTCGGCGCGCGGCGCGAAAAGCGCCTGCATCCTGGTGTGNNATCACCATTCTGGTGGCGACGGGTTTGCACCGGCCCAACGAGGGCGAGGAACTCGCCGAGCTGGTAGGCGATCCCTGGGTCATGCAGACCGTGCGCGTGGCGAACCACTATGCGCGCAACGACGCCGATCACGTCGACCTGGGTGCGACGGCTCGCGGCACGCCGGTGAAACTGGACCGGCGCTTCGTCGAAGCCGATGTGCGCATCGCCACCGGCCTGGTCGAGCCGCATTTCATGGCGGGATATTCGGGCGGGCGCAAGGTGATCGCACCGGGCGTGGCGCACAAGGACACCATTACCACTTTCCACAGCGAGCGCTTCATGTCGCATCCGCGCGCGGCCAACTGCGTGCTCGAAGGCAATCCGCTGCATGAAGAGCAGCTCGAGATCATGGGTATGCTCGGCCCCGCGCTTGCCCTGAACACGGTCATCGACGAGCACCGCAAGCTGTCGTTCGTGAATTTCGGCGAAGTTGTGCAAAGCCATCTGCTGGCGGTGGACTTCATCCGCCGCTACGCCGTGGTGCCGGTGGCGCGCAAATTCGGCACCGTCGTCACCAGTGCGGCGGGTTATCCGCTGGACAAGACCTATTACCAGACAGTCAAGGGCATGGTGGCGCCGATCGACATCCTCGCCCCGGGCGGCGACCTGGTGATCGTGTCAGAGTGCGCCGAGGGCATGGGTTCGCCGGAATACGTCGAGGCGCAGCAGCGCCTGCTCGGCCTGGGGCCCGACGGCTTCATCGCCGACATCAGCGCCAAGCGCTACGCCGACATAGACGAATGGCAGACGCAGATGCAGCTGAAGCCGATGCGCTCGGGCAGCGTGCACCTTTACAGCGAAGGACTGGACGCCGACGCCTGGCGCCTCACCTGCGTGCACCGGATAGATTCCGTACCCGAGGCCATACGCGCAAGCGTGCTGCGCAGCGGCGACGCGCATATCGCCGTGATTCCCGAAGGGCCTTACGTCGTTCCCGAGTTCCGCCCGCAAGCCTAGGCGCAAGCCGCTGCGGGTCAGGGGCGGCGCCGCTGCTTGGCTGCGCTGCGTTTGGGGCTTGCGGTGCGGCGCGCGGGCGCTGCACGGGCACTCTGCGGCCGCACTCCGGCGCGCTGACCGGTCTTGCCTGTGCCCGCAGGTTGGAACGAGGGTATCAGGTGTCTCTTGCCGTTGCCGATCAGATCGGCGCGCCCCATGCGCGCGAGCGCCTCGCGCAGCAGCGGCCAGTTCTCCGGGTCGTGATAGCGCAGAAAAGCCTTGTGCAGGCGTCGCTGACGGCCGCTCTTGACCACGCTCACTTGTTCCGATGCGGCGGAGACCTTGTGCAGGGGATTCTTGCCGGTGTGGTACATGGTCGTCGCCAGCGCCAGAGGCGTGGGCAGGAAGGTCTGCACCTGGTCCAGCCTGAAGCCATTGCGCTTGAGCCACAGGGCGAGCGCGAGCATGTCCGCGTCGCTCGTTCCGGGATGCGCGGCGATGAAGTAGGGAATCAGGTACTGCTCCTTGCCGGCTTCGCGCGAAAACCTGTCGAACAGCGCCTTGAACTTGTCGTAGCTGCCGACCCCGGGCTTCATCATTTTCGACAGCGGCCCCTCCTCGATGTGCTCGGGCGCGATCTTGAGGTAGCCGCCGACATGGTGGGTCGCGAGTTCCTTCACATATTCGGGCGAACGCACCGCGAGGTCGTAGCGCAGTCCGGAGGCGACCAGCACTTTCTTGATGCCGGGCAGGGCGCGCGCCTTGCGGTAGAGCTCGATCAGCGGCGCGTGGTCGGTGTTGAGATTTTCGCAGACGCCGGGATAGACGCAGGACAGGCGCCGGCAGGAGGATTCGATTTTCGGATCCTTGCAGGCCATGCGGTACAT
>DKBI01000218.1 GCA_002451175.1 Betaproteobacteria bacterium UBA6904 | reverse complement strand
ATCCTCAAGGACAATCCGCTCGGCGATCCGCATGTGCGCAAGCTCGGCGTGTGGCTCCCGCCGCAATACGACGAGGGCGCAGCGCGCGGGCGCGGCCGTCGCTTTCCGGTGCTCTTCGACCTGGTCGGCTTCACCGGATCCGGGCTCGCGCACGCGAACTGGAAGCCCTTCGGCGACAACGTTCCCGAGCGGGTCGCGCGGCTGATTCGCGAGCGCAGGATGGGGCCGGCGATCGTCGTGCTGCCGGACTGCTTCACCGCCCTCGGCGGCAACCAGTACGTCAATTCTTCGGCAGTCGGCGACTACGCGGACTACCTCACGCGCGAGCTGATTCCTTTCGTCGACCGCGAGTTCCGGACGCTCGCCAGCCGCGAGCACCGCGGCTGCTTCGGCAAGTCCTCGGGCGGCTACGGCTCGATGATCCATGGCATGCAGTACGCGAAATACTGGGGCGCCATCGCCAACCACTCGGGCGACGCGTATTTCGACTTCGTCTATTGGCACGACTGGCCGAACACGCTGAACACGCTGGCGAAGCACCGTGCCGCGGCGCGCAGGCCGGGCCGTGCAGACGTGCGCCGCGCGGCGCGCTACAAGGGTGCCGCGGCCGGATTCGACGACGGCCGGATTCAGCGGTTCCTCGACACGGTCTGGAAGAAGGAGAAGCTGTCTACGGCGGAAGGCCACTGCATCATGAACCTGTGCATGGCAGCCACGTACGACCCCGATCCGCGCGCGCCTCTTGGATTTCGCGTGCCGTTCAACCTGGAAACGGGCGAGGCGCTCCCCGGCCGCTGGAAGAACTGGCAGCGCCACGACCCGATCCGGCTCGTGGACCGCTACCGCGCCAGCCTGAAGAGCCTGCGCGGCATCTACATCGACTGCGGCTGGCGCGACCAGTACCACATCCACTTCGGCAGCCGCATCCTCTCGCAGCGCCTCGCCGAAGCCGGCATCGCGCACCGTTACGAGGAATTCGACGACGATCACTCGGACGTCGACTACCGCATGGACGTCAGCCTGCCCTTCCTCTACCGCGCCCTGAACCCGTAATGGGGTCAGACCCCAAGTTTGGGGTCTGACCCCAATCCGGTCATTCTTTGTAGTAGACGAGCTGGTGGGTGCTGGCGAGCAGCGCGCCCGCCGGCGACCAGATTTCCGCGGACTGGTCGAAGTAGCCGTTGCGGAACTGCTGCGCGCGGGCGGTGGCGAGCACGTACGCCGCGCCCACCGCGGCGAGCATCGCGGCATCCGCGTGAAAGTACGTCGTGAACGACACCGTGCCGATCGGCACCCAGCGCGGGCGCCGCACGAAAAGGCGCGGGAAGAACACGTCGGCGATCGCCACCAGCGACAGAAAGTCGAGCGGGCGCGGCGGCTCGTCGCGCACCCAGAGCGTGCTCACCGAATCGCGCTCTTGCGCACCCGGCGAGAAATCCAGCTCGCCTTTCACGAAGCGCATGTCGTAGCAGCGCGTCCACGGCGGGCGGCCCGCGACCGAATGCGGCGGCAGCGCCTCCGGTGCCGGTACCGACGGAAAGGACGCCTCGAGCGACGACCACGTGTCGCGCCGTGCGGCGCAGATCGCGGTCGCCGTGACCGCGATCGCTTCCTTCTGCCGCAGCTCGACCGTCCAGTGCTGCGTGGAGCGGTTGGTGCGCGCCGGCCTCGCCTCCACGGCGAACTCGCCATCCGCGATCGGTCCCGCGTAATTGACCGTGAACGCGACCGGCTCGCCCAGGCGCGCCGGGTGCAGCAGCACCGCGTTCAGGACCTTCGCCGCGATGACGCCGCCGAACGGTCCGACCATGTTCGCGTAATGCGACGACGTCTCGCCCCGGAACAGCCCCTCGCGCTGCGGCTCGAGCCGCGTGGCCACGTCGAGCGGATGGCCGCCACCCGGCATCGACCCCGCCTTCTAGCGCTTGGCGGGCTGAAAGCCCGCCTGCCCCATCTGCCAGAGCAGGAACGCGTAGATGTCCGCTGCCTGCCGTTGCCGCTGCGCCCGGGTGTCGCCGATGCCGTGGCCGCTCTCGAAGTCGAGATCCAGCAGCACCGGCCTTCCTGACGCCGTTGCGGCCTGCAGGCGCGCCGCCATCTTCGTCGAGTGCCAGACCGACACGCGCGGGTCGTTGACGCCATGCGGCAGCAGCACACCCGGATAGCGCACGCCGTCGCGCACGTGGTGGTAGCTGCTCATGGCGAGCAGCGCGCGGAACTCGTCCTCCCTGGCCACGGTGCCGAACTCCGGAACGTTGAGCACGCCGTTGGGCTCGACCTCCGAGCGCACTGCGTCGAGCACGCCGACCGCCGGCACCGCTGCCGCGAACAGATCCGGCCGCTCCGTCAGCGCGCGACCGACGAGAATGCCACCCGCGCTGCCGCCGAGAATGCCGAGGTGCGCCGGTACCGTGTAGTTCTGCGCGATCAGGTACTCGGCGCAGGCGATGAAGTCCTTCCAGGTATTCGGCTTCGTCGCCTTGAACCCGCCGTGATGCCAATCCTTGCCGTAGACCCCGCTGCCGCGGACGTTGGCGATCGCGTACACGCCGCCCTGCTCGAGCCAGGCGAGGCTGCGCGCGCTGAAGCGCGGTTCCTCCGTAATCCCATACGCGCCATAGCCGTACAACAGCGTCGGATTGCGGCCATCGAGCTTCACGTCACGCCGATGAATGATGGAAAGCGGCACGAGCGCGCCGTCGTGGCTCTTCACCCGGACCTCGGTAGTCACCAGGCCCTCGGGCGCGCCGAATCGGCCGAGCGGCTGCAGGCCGGTGTTGGCGGCCCGGCCCGAGCCATCCACCGCGTAGATCTCGCGCCCTCGGGTCCATGCCGTCACGCCCACGATGGCGCCGTCGACGACCGGAGCGGTCGAAAGCAGGCTCGCCGCGCCCTCGACCGCGAAGCGCACCTCGGTGGCTTCCTTCGCCCCCCAGGCCAGGCGCATGAGCCGCTTGACCGCGCCGTCGCGCGACTCGTAGTAGAGCGCATCCCGCGCCGCCGCCAGATCGAAGATCACCTTCTCCGAGGCGGCGACCACGGTGGCCGCCGCGCGCAGGTCGGGGCGCGACAGCGCCGTGCGCAGGATGGAATAGCGCGGGCTCGCGGCGTAGCTGAGCAGGTAGAGATCGTCGCCCCTCACGGTGAATCCGGTCACCTTGTCCGCGACGTCGCAGACCTTCACCCACGGCGCGCCGGGCTCGCCCGCCGTCTCGACCGGCGCCGCATAGAGGGAAACCTCGCGCTGCACGTCGGCGACGACGAGCGCCAGCGCATGGCGCGAGCCCGGCGTGATGACGACGGTGGCCTGCTCGGCCGGCGCCACCGGCACGCGCGGCGACAGCCCGGGGCCAAGGATCGCGACGTCCGTCTCGGGCGGCTGGCCGACGCGGTGCTTCCAGAGCTTCATGCCGAGATAGCGCGCGTTCGCCGCGGCGCCCGCCCTGGGCGGCTCGAGCCGCAGGTAGAGAAACGACTCCCCGTCCGGGAGCCATGCGATGCCGGCGTGCGCCCCTGCGTATTCCGCGCGGTCGATCGGCTCGCCGAGCCGTTTGCGAGTCGCCGCCTCGATGACGTAGAGCGACGCGTCCTCGGATCCCGACGCGGACACGCCGAGCGCGACGTAGCGACCGTCGAGCGACGGGTAGTAGTAGTTGATGGCGTGCGGCTTGCCGGTCGCCTTGCGCCATTCGTCCGGATCGGCGACCAGCACGTCCGCGCCGCCGGGCGGTTTCATGAACAGCTTGAACGAGTCCTCGCTCACGCCGCGCCGCAGGAAAAAGAGCGTACCGTCCGGCTGCCGCCGGACGTCGCCGACGTTTGCCTCGGTCGCGCTGTCCAGTTCGGCAAGCCGGGACCGCAGGCGCGCGTAACCCTCGAGCCCTTCGAGCGTGCGGCGCGTATGGGCGTCCTGCGCCTTCATCCACTCCAGGACCTTGGCGTCCCGCAGGCTCTCCAACGCGCGATAGGGATCGTCCACGCGCACGCCGAAATACGTGTCGCCCGCGCTCGCCGCCGGGAACGGCGGCAGACCCTGCCCGAGCGCCGGGCGCATCGCCATCACGGCGGCCGCGGCCACCAGCCAGTGCACTGCCTTCATGGAACCCTCCAGGATGGTTCGCTTACCAGATGCGGAACTTCAGTTGCACGGCAAACGCGCCGTCCAGCCGGTTGGCGTAGGTCGGCACGATCGTGAAATTGGCGCCGAACCGGTCGCCCTCCACCGAGAGCAGGGGCATCGCCGCGGCGAACCAGCCGCCGCTCCGGTAATTGGGATAGCCGTCGAACGCACCGGCGAGCGCGCCTGCGCTGACTTTCAGGCCGCTCACGTCCCAGTGCAGGGGCCGCCACAGATACACCGCATAGTTCGAGCGCTCGCGGTTGCTGTTGATGAACGTGCCGCCCATCGCGCCGTGGTCGTTGGCGAACAGCGCCTCGACGCCGAAGCCGACGTTGTCGTTGCGCAGGTCCTTGTCGCGGTCGAAATGAAAAGAATAGATCCCCGGATTGAGCCAGATCTGCGGCTTGAATGCCGCGGACGCGTCCTCGGCACTCGCGCCCTGCGCCAGCGGCGACAGCGCCAGCATCAGCGCCAGGCGAAAGGCTGCAGACATGCGGCTCATCACAATCCCCTAATCTCATTGCGGCCGGAACTGCGCCGCACCGCGGATGGCGATTTTAACCGTGGACCCCGGGATCTGCGTGCGTTTGGTCAATTCGCCCGCGAAACGCCGCCCTCCGGCCGCCGAGGGACATTTCTCCTTGAAACTGCAGCGCAAGGGGTATCGAATTCAGATATTGCGTTGATTCACTTCAAAGGCGGAGGTTTCCATGACCCCATTCGCGCAGCGGACATCACGCTTCGCAACATCTTTTCTCGCAGCCCTCGCCGCGGTGATCGTCGCCGCTTGTGGCGGTGGCGGCGGCGGCGGCGGTG
>DKBI01000119.1 GCA_002451175.1 Betaproteobacteria bacterium UBA6904 | reverse complement strand
TCGGCGCGTGCGAGAAGGTCGTGCCGGAGGGCACGGCGCGCGAGCACGCCGAGGCGATGGCGCACGAGATCGCGCGCTTCCCGCAGGTTTGCCTGCGCGCCGACCGGCGCTCGGCCCGCATGCAGGAAGGCCTGCCGCTGCGCGAGGCGATGCGCAACGAGTGGCACAACGGCCTGCCCGCCTTCGGGGCGGAGGGCGCCGCGGGGGCGAAGCGCTTCGCCGAAGGCAAGGGCCGGGGCGGCAGCTTCCGCGATCTCTGATGGAACTTTCCGCACGCTACCGGCGCTTGCGCTGGACCGCCTACGCGCTCGGTGCGCTGGCGTTCATCCTGTCGTTCTTCCATCGCGTCGCCCCGGGGGCGATTGCCGCGGATCTGCGCGGCACCTTCGACACGAGCGCGACCGTGCTCGGCTTCATCGCCGCGCTCTACTTCTACCCGTATGCCGCGATGCAGCTGCCGTCCGGCGTGCTCGCGGATTCGATCGGGCCGCGCAAACTGTTTACGGCGGGCTCGATCGTCGCGGGCGCCGGGTCGCTGCTCTTCGCCTTTGCGCCCAGCGTGGCATGGCTGCTCGCCGGACGCGCCCTCGTGGGCCTCGGCGTCGCGGTCGCGTTCATCTCGGTGCTCAAGCTCATCGCCTCGTGGTACAGCGAGCGCGAGTTCGGCACCTGGGTCGGCGTGCTGATGATGCTCGGCAACCTCGGCGCCGTGCTGGCGGCCTATCCGCTCGCCTGGGTGGCGCAGCAGGTGTCATGGCGCGCCGTGTTCGCGGTCGCCGGCTGCATCTCGCTCGGCACGGCGCTATGCATCTGGCTCTGGGTGCGCGACCACCCGCGCGAGGCGGGCCTGCCTTCCGTGCATGGCACGGAGGGCAGGGCAGGCGATCCACTTCCGCCGGGAAGCTGGTGGCGGGGTCTGGCGGAAGTGGCCGCAAACCGGGACACCTGGCCGGGCTTCTTCATGCACCTCGGCATGATCGGCTCCTACCTCACGTTCTCCGGCCTTTGGGCCGTGCCGTACCTCACCGACGGCCTTGGCCATACGCGCACCAGCGCCACGCTCCACGTCACGGTGATGATTCTTGGTTTTGCCTTTGGTTCCCTCGCCGTGGGCACGCTCTCCGATCGCATGGGACGGCGCTTGCCGCTGCTGCGCGCGCTGTCGCTGCTTTACCTGGCGGCCTGGCTGCCGTGGGTGATGGGGTGGCAGCTGCCGGTCGCAGCATCGATTGCGGCGTTCGCCGCGATGGGCATCGGCATCTCCGGCGCGAGCCTCGCGTGGGCACTCGCCAAGGAGCTCAACCCGCCCGCGCTATCGGGAACCGCGACCAGCCTCGTGAATACCGGCGGGTTTCTCGGCACCGCGCTGTTCCAGCCGCTCGTGGGATGGGTGCTCGATCACTTCCGAGCGGGCGCAACGCTCGAGGCCTACCGCAGCGCTGCGGCGGTGCTCACCGCGATCGCGCTGCTCGGCGTGCTCGCGGGATTCCGAATTCGCGAGACCGGTTGCCGCAACGTCTACGCCGCTAGGTCCGCGTAGCGCCGCCCGCCGCACCCACCTTGCGCGCGGGGAGCCGGGCGATCACCGCGGCGCGCTCGGCATCGCTCATCGCGCTCCAATCGGCAATTTCTTCGAGCGTGCGATGGCAGCCCCGGCACAACCCGCTGGCCGCGTCGAGCACGCACACCTTGATGCAGGGCGTGGCGATCACGCAGCCGCTTTCGCCCGCTTCGCTGCGATCGCGCGGCCGGCCTTGGTCGCGGGCTCGCGCTCGAGCACCCCGCAGATCCACTGGCCGATGTCGACGAGGGCGCCGAGGTCGATGCCGGTCCTGACCCCCAGGCCNNGTCGAACGTCGCGACGCCGAGCTCCATCGAGGCATAGATGTTCGCCAGCGCCTGGCCGTAGGTGTCGTGATAATGCCCGGCGAGCCGCTCGACCGGCACGCGCTTCGCGCAGGCCTCGATCATCGCCTGCATCTTCGCCGGCGTGCCGACGCCGATCGTGTCGCCCAGCGAGACCTCGTAGCAGCCCATGTCCTGCAGCGCCGCCGCAACCTCCGCCACCTTGTCCGGCCGCACGTCGCCCTCGTAGGGACAGCCCACCACGCAGGAGATGTAGCCGCGCACCCGGACACCCGCAGTGCGTGCGGCATCGGCCACCGGGCGGAAGCGCTCGAGCGATTCGGCGATCGAGCAGTTGATGTTGCGCTTGGAGAACGCTTCGGAGGCCGCGCCGAAAATCGCCACCTCGGTGGCGCCTGCCGCGTGCGCGGCCTCGAACCCCTTGAGGTTCGGCGTGAGCACCGGGTAGGCGACGCCCGGCCTGCGGCGCAGGCCCGCGAGCACCTCCGTGTGGTCGGCCATCTGCGGCACCCACTTGGGGGACACGAACGCGGTCGCCTCGACCGCCGGCAGGCCGGCGGCCGCGAGCCGCTCGATCAGCTCGAGCTTCACCGCAGTGGGCACTGCGCGTTTTTCGTTCTGCAGGCCGTCGCGCGGCCCGACTTCGACGATGTGCACCTGTTTCGGCAGCGTCATGCGCGTTCCTCCAGCGTCAGCAGTTCCGCGCCCTCGGCGACCTGGTCGCCCGGGCCAAAGTGAATCCCGACCACGGTTCCGGCGAGCGGCGCGGTCACCGTGTGCTCCATTTTCATGGCCTCGAGAATCATGAGCGGTGCGCCCTTCGCGACGCGCGCGCCGGGCGCGACGAGCACCTGCACGACCCGGCCGGGCATCGGCGCCGCGAGCGACCCGCCCCCGGCCTCGACGTCCGCGCCGTGCAGCTCGTCCTCGAGGGTCAGGCGACACGCAGCGCCGCCGGCAAACACGTGCCAGTGCGCGCCCTCGCGCACCGCGCGCGCGGTGCGCACACGGTCGTCGAGGCGGATCCGCATGCTGCCATCCGCTAGCACCTCGCCCTCCAGACGCCGGTCGGCGCTGCCGATGCGCAGTCGCAGCCCGTCGAGCAGAAACTCCACGCGCGCCTCGTGACGCGATGCGCCGGCGCGAAAGGCGAAGCGATGGTGCGCGCCGAGATTCAGTCGCCAGCCGTCCACGCGGTGCCACGGGGAGTGCGGATCGCCGAGCGCGCGCGCGAGGGCGGCCGCGGCCGTTTCCTCGGCCGCGAGCTCCGCCCACACGGCGGCTGCGATCAGCGTTTCGTCCGGGTCCGCCGGCGCGGGGAAGAGCGCTTCGCGGTGGCGCTCGATCAATCCCGTGTCGACTGCGCCGGAGGCAAAGGCCGGGGTGGCGAGCACCCGGCGCAGGAAAGCCGTGTTGGTGGCCGGCCCGGCGATCTCGGTCTGCGCGAGCGCGCGATCCAGTCCGGCCAGCGCCGCGTCGCGGTCGGCGCCGTGGACGATGACTTTGGCGAGCAGCGAGTCGTAATGGGGCGAAATTTCGGCGCCGGGCTCGACGCCCGTGTCGACACGCACGCCTTCGGCTTCCTCGGGAAAGCGCAGGTGCACGAGACGGCCGGTCGCCGGCAGGAAGCCCTTCTCCGGATCCTCGGCGCACAGGCGCGCCTCGATGGCGTGTCCGCGGATCCGCAGGTCTTCCTGGCGGAGCGGCAGCGGCTCGCCNNTCGACCTGCAGGCGCGTGTTCATTTCCATGAAGTAGAAACGGTCCTCGGCATCGACGATGAACTCGACGGTGCCCGCGCCGACGTAGCCGATGGCGCGCGCCGCCGCGATCGCAGCGGCGGCCATTTCGCGCCGGCGCGCATCGGTCATGCCAGGCGCTGGCGCTTCCTCGAGCAACTTCTGGTGGCGCCGCTGCACGGAGCAGTCGCGCTCGAACAGGTGGACGAAGCGGCCGTGGCGATCGCCGAACACCTGCATTTCGATGTGGCGCGGCCGCTCGAGATAGCGCTCGAGCAGCACGCGGGCGTCGCCAAACGCGGCCGACGCCTCGCGCTGCGCGCCCTCGAGCGCCGGCGCGAAATCGGCCGCCGCCGCGACGACCCGCATGCCCTTGCCGCCGCCGCCCGCGCTCGCCTTGATGAGCACCGGAAAGCCGATCGAACGCGCCTCGCGCGCCAGGTGCGCCGCATCCTGCCCGTCGCCGTGGTAGCCCGGAACGACCGGCACGCCGGCGCGCGCCATCAGCGCCTTGGCCGCGGCCTTGTCGCCCATCGCAGCGATCGCCGCCGGCGGAGGCCCGATGAAGACGAAGCCGGCCTCGCCGCATGCGCTGGCGAACCCCGCGTTCTCCGCGAAGAAACCATATCCCGGATGAATCGCCTGCGCGCCGCTCTCGCGCGCTGCGCGCAGCACCGCCTGTGCGTTCAGATAACTCTCGCGCGCAGGTGCGGCGCCGATGCGGTGCGCTTCATCGGCCAGGCGGACGTGGCGGGCATCGCGATCGGGGTCGGAGTACACCGCGACCGTGCGGATCCCGAGGCGCCGCGCCGTGCGGATCACGCGGCAGGCGATCTCGCCGCGGTTGGCGATGAGGATCCGGTCGAACACGCTAGCTCTGCGTCCAGGCGGGCTTGCGCTTCTCGAGGAACGCCGTAATCCCCTCGCGACCTTCCGGCGAGACGCGGATTTCGGCGATGCGTTGCGCGGTGTCCTTGATGAGCGCCTCGTCGAGCGACGCCGAGGACACCGCCTGAATCAGGTCCTTGATGCGCGCGAGTGCCGCCGGGCCGCCGGCGCAGAGCTGGCCGGCGAGCGATTCGACCGTCGCGTCGAGCTCCGCCGCGGGCACGCGCGCCGACAGCAGCCCGATCCGATAGGCCTCGTCGGCGTCGAAGATCTCCGCCGTGAGGAAGTAGCGCCGCGCCATGCGCGCGCCCATCGCGCGCAGTACGTAGGGGCTGATCGTCGCGGGCGACAGGCCCAGCTTCGCTTCCGACAGGCAGAACCTCGCCTCGGGCGAGCCGACCGCGATGTCGCAGGCGGCCACGAGGCCCACGCCGCCCGCGAACGCGGGGCCGTGCACGCGCGCGATCGTCGGCTTTTGCATGCGGTCGAGCGTGCGCAGCATTTCGGC
>DKBI01000309.1 GCA_002451175.1 Betaproteobacteria bacterium UBA6904 | reverse complement strand
AGGTCCCCGGGGACATGTCAGGGTGATTCAGATCCGTGGCAAAAAAAAGCAGTTCGGCGCCCAAAGCTTTTTTCATGACTGCGTGTTGGACATCCGCGCGGTTTACGGGGAGCATATGCCTGCGCCAGGGCAGGAGCGATGAGTGCGAGACGCATAAGATTTCGAGCGGGCGGATATCTTTTTGAACAGGGGTCACCCAGCCGTCACGCCTACCGGCTGATATCGGGGCGCGGCGAGATTTTGCGCAATACCCCGCGCGAAGACGGTCGCGTTGCAGTGATCAACCCCGGGGATTTCGTGGGTGAAATGGGGTTGTTGATCGCCACCCCGAGGAACGCCTCGGCCCGTTTCATGAATGATTCCGAGGTTGAGGAGTATTCCCGCAGCGACTTCCTGCGTTTGATTCGCGCGGAAAAGGAGCTGGCCCTGCGGTTGCTCCACGCGTTGAGTTTGCGGACACGCGCACAAATCGAATTGTTGTCCAGGGTGCCAGCAGACGTGACGCGGGCCAAAGCGAATTGGCAGGAGAAACTGAATCGATACCTGAGGGCGCGGTTGCGGTCGTTCCCCCTGAGTCAGAAGGCCGCGGCCGACTTGGCCAGCGCTGCCTATGAACGCATTCCGGTGGAAAAGGGGGATCTGATTTTCCGAGAAGGGGATTTGAGCGAGTCCGTGTATTGGGTCGAGTCAGGACGCATCAGAGTGGAGAGGAGGGAGCCGGTTGGAGTGCCCCATGTGGGACATGTAGAGCGACACGAGTTTCTGGGTGAGATGGGAATCTTGGAATCGGTTCCCCGGTCGGCGGATGCAATCGCGGAACGCAAGGGGGTCTTGAAAGCAATACCCGCTGGGGAGTTTCTCCGGCTGTTGGAGCACTCGCCCGCCATTTACTTTTTCGTCGTGGAAACCCTTTGCGAGCGGGCCCGCCGCATGCACTATTTGAATTCAGACATTCAGCGGCTCGCCTCGCGACCTGATTCCAAGGAAGCGGATCTGTTCGTGACGGCATCCAGTATCGATAGCATGGCTCAGCTGGCCCAGCAGCGATTGCTGTCCGAAGCGAATCGCATGAAGCGTTTCTTTTCCACGCAAAAGGAACGCGGCGGCTTCGTGTCCGGTGCTTACCAAAGGTACCTCAAAGGAACCGCCACGGCGGAAGAGATGGAAAGGGCCAACGCTTACCTGCGCGATTACCTGAAAATGGTCGGGGTCAGCGCCCTGTTCCTGCTTCCCGGGGGGGTCGTCACGGTCCCCCTCGCAGCCAAAATCGGCAAGGCCATTGGAGTCGATATTTTTCCCGCAGCGGAAGCCGGGGACGAAGCGCTCGGAAATTGACGGCCCGCCTTCTGCTTCGGCGCTTCAATCCATTCGGGCCAAAGTGGCCTACGTAGATCCCCCGCCTCAACGAATCCGGGACCGCTGAGGCTGATCGCTTGCAAAGTGCCAGCCTTTAGGCGGCAGATGGTGGGCGAGGCTGAGGTGACCTNNCGCGGCGCCAGTCGTCGATCAGTGCTCGGGCGGTGGCGCCGGGTCCGCATGTCGGTGTAGGCTCTCGGCGCCACGAACCCGCGGACGCACCATGATTCGATTCCACCGCCGTCATTTCCTGCTCGCCTCGGGCGCGCTGCTGGGCATGCCATTGCGCGGCGTCGCTGCCGGAGGGTCCGAGGAGTTCGACTGGCTTCCGACCGAATGCGCGGACGAGCGCTACCCGATGCAGCTCATCTCGGGCGAGCTGCATTGCCGAGGCAGGATCGTCAACGTGCCGGCAGGCAAGATCGTCAACAACGGCTGGGGTGAGATCGGGTCGCGCCGGCTCGTCGGCAAGGCCATGAAGCCCGTTCCCGAGCGCCTCACGTTGACCTGGTTCTCCTTCGCCGAGGACCAGTTCTACGGGGGAAACCTGGAGCTCCCGCACGCGGAGCTCACCGCCCTGTTCCGGGCGGGTTTCACCGAGCCGCAAGCGGGCAACCGCGTGACCTGGGCGAAGGTCATCGTCGGCATGGGGCTCGGCGGATGGACGAGTGTGTGGCTCGCCGGAAGCGGCATCGTGCGCGAAGTCGCTCGCGCCCAGCTCGGTGCGCAGACGATCGAGTGGGCCCGCGTGATCGATAACCCCGACATCCCCCGGGCCGAATACGTGCGCTCCAAGCTTCGCTCCCGCCTAAGCGAAGCCGCGCTGGCGGCGCTGGCGCAGCACGGCCCGCCGGTGGCGAGCTGGCCGCGCTACGCGAGTCAATTTTCGTGGAAGGTCCAGGTCGAGGGGGCGCAAACGGCCGCGAACCTCTTCGCGAGAAGCTTCAACGGCGAGCGCGCCTACTACGATTTCGCAATCCAGGGACCGCAGTCGCTTCGCGGCGTGCCCAAGCTCCTGCAACTCACGGGGCTTGGTCGAAGTGACCGCAGGCTGCTCACGACGATCCGCCTGGACGAGGCCGAGACGTTGGATGCCTTCGACAAGATCGCAAGCGGTGCGCCGGCGACGTCAGCGGCGACTCTTCGCATTGCATTCGCGACGCAGACCCGGGTTGCGCTGTCGCTCGACCGGGACACGCAACGCATCTCGCTATCCCGTGCTCGTGCCGAAGTTCGCTCACTGTCCTAGCGGAACGATGTCGAACAGATGGGGTGTTGGTTGCCACCCGGAGCTGACTCACTTCGGGGGTCAGCGGTTCGAGTCCGCCACGGCCTACCAAATTCAAGAGGGGGCATCTGACTTGCGCCTAAATCNNGGGGGCAGGTCAACTGCGACGAGGTGCTGATCCACCGTAAAGGTGACACGCCTAACGACCGGGTCGTGCCGCGCAGGTTGTAAATGACCAGATGCGGTGCGCCACGATACGGACGGGGTTTGTAGTTCTAGCAGGCCGGCCGCACACGTTCCCGTTCGTCGCGCCGCGCCTCCGTTCATCCGGCTGACCGACAGTCTGCTCCGTCCGTCCGGCCGTTCGTCGCAATCCGCTGGAGACCGCCCTCGCGTGTCCGTACAGTGGGCCCATGAACAGCACACGCAACGGGAGAACGACGATGAACGCCAAGCACCTGATCCTCGCAGCCGTCGTCACGGTCTGGGCTGGGGCAGCGGCCGCAGCGATCAAATACGGTCACCCTGAGCCGGTCAATGTCACGGCGGGCATCCCCCGCGTCGTGGTCACGGCCAAGCGCGCCGAAGCCCCGGTCGCCCGGGTCGTCGTGGTTGGGCGCAGGGCCGAGGCGAATCAAGTACTGGCCGCCCGGTAGGNNTAACGGCGGACCCGTCAGCGCGATCTCGGGCGGTGAGCGCGCGGCGCCCAACGTCGTGCGCGGAGACTTCCTGCTGACGATCCCCTTGCACGAGCGGCGCAGGCGGGCCCCGCTGCGGCCGCAGGCAGTCGCACCGATCGGCCGTTCGCGCCGGCGAGGCGACGTTTCGTCGCAGGGCGATGGCGGGCGTGCCCGTTCCCGCCTTATGGTGCGCAGTGTCCTTTCCAGGCGCCGGTGGGTTCTGGCCATGAACGTCCGAAGAACGCGCATTCTCGCTTCACTATTTGGTGCGCTGGTCCTGCAGGCCTGCGGGCACCAGCAACCACTCGCCGGCACGGCTGCGTCCGTCTCGGCACTCGCCTTAATCGGCGTGAACGTGATCCCCATGGACCGCGAGTCCGTGCTGCGCGGGCAGACGGTCCTCGTACGCGACGGCCGCATCGCTGCGCTCGGGCCGGCGGCAAACATCGCCATTCCGCCGGATGCCGTGCGCATCGAGGCGCAGGGCCGCTTCCTCCTGCCCGGATTCACCGACGCCCACGTGCATCTCACTTCGCCGACGGAGCTGCCGCTTTACCTCGCCAACGGCGTCACCACCGTACTCAACCTGCACGGCGCGCCCGCGCATCTCGCCTGGCGGCGAGCGGTGGAGGAAGGGCGTCTCGTCGGCCCTTCGATCGTCACGACCGGGCCGGCCTTCGCCGCGCAGCGCACGCCGGAGGCGGCGCGGCGGCTGGTCGCGGAGCAGGCGGCGGCCGGCTACGACGGCGTGAAGATCTACAACCAGGTCTCGCGCGAGGAGTATCCGGCGCTCGTCGACGAGGCGCGGCGGAGGCGCCTGCTCCTCATCGGCCATGTCGCCCGCGCCCCGGGATTCGACGCCGCGCTGCGCGCGGGGCAGTCGATCGCCCATGCCGAGGAGTTCATCTACAGCTACTTCAACCCACGGGAGGACGGCGACGACGAGCACATCGTCTATGACGCGACGCGCATCCCCGAGGCGGTGCGCCGCGCGCGCGCCGCCGGGGTTTCGGTGGTGGCGACGATCGCGATGTTCCGCGACATCATCGCCCAGGCGACGGCGATCGAGCCTTATCTGCGCAATCCCGAGCTGAATCTGCTCGCGCCTTGGGTTCGCGCGCGGCTGGAGCCCGACGCAAACCGCTACCAGAACCGCTTTGGCGAGGACGGCGTCGCGAATCTGCGCAAGTCCTACGCCTTGCAGCGCGAACTCCTGCGCGCACTGGACGACGCCGGGGTGCCGATCCTCGCCGGCACCGACGCTACGGCGATCGGGCCGGTCGCCGGCTTCTCCATCCACGAGGAATTGCTGGAACTGAACGCGGCGGGACTGACGCCGTATCGCGCCCTGCGCGCAGCGACCGCGAACGCGGCCACCTATCTCGGGCGCGCGTCGACGCAGGGCACCGTGGAAGTTGGAAAGCGGGCCGACCTGGTGCTTCTCGAAGCGAATCCGCTCGAAGACATTCGTTCCACGCGGCAGATCGCCGGGGTGATGAAGGACGGTCGCTGGTTCGACGCGGACA
>DKBI01000040.1 GCA_002451175.1 Betaproteobacteria bacterium UBA6904 | reverse complement strand
CGCTCGGCGGCGCCTGGATCCTCGGCACCGACGATTCGCTCGGGCTGCCCGAAGCGCCGGCCTGACCTTTCGCTTCACCCGGCGCCTTAAGGTGCGCTTAAGGCGCGCGCTCCATCATCCGGATCACCGTATCCGAATCGAAGGAGATCCGCATGAAAGTCAAACCGATCGTCGCCATTCTCGCCACGGCCGGGCTTGCATCGCTGGGTACCGTAGGCGCCATGCATGCCGTACCCGCACTGGGCAGTGCCCCCTCGCTAGTCGCGCCGTCCACGGTCGCCTCGAGCGCCGCCGTCGCCCGGGCTGTACCGCGCGGCCTGCCCGACTTCACCGCGTTGGTCGAGGCGAACAGGGCGGCCGTCGTCAACATCAGCGTCGTAGGACACCGCACCGTCGCCAACGATGACGACGAAGCGCCGGACTTCGGCCCGTTCTCGGACTTCTTCCGGCGCTTCCAGATGCCCAGCCCGCACGGCCCGATGCGAGGCCAGGGCTCGGGATTCATCGTGAGTCCCGACGGCATCGTCCTGACGAACGCGCACGTCGTCGACGGCGCCACCGAGGTCACGGTGAAACTGGCCGACCGGCGCGAATTCAAGGCCAAGGTCGTCGGCGTCGACAGGCAGACCGACGTGGCCGTGCTCCGGCTCGACGCCCGCGGCCTACCGGCGGTTCGCATCGGGGATCCGCGCAGCATTCGCGTCGGCGAATGGGTCGTGGCGATCGGCTCGCCATTTGGGTTCGAAAACACCGTCACCGCGGGCATCGTGAGCGCCACGTCGCGGATGCTCCCCGACGGATCTTTCGTACCGTTCATCCAGACGGACGCAGCGGTCAATCCGGGCAACTCGGGCGGGCCGCTCTTCAACATGAACGGCGAGGTCATCGGCATCAACTCGCAGATCTACTCGCGCACCGGCGGCTACCAGGGGCTGGCGTTCGCGATCCCGATCGACGTCGCGGCCAAGGTCAAGGACCAGCTCGTGCAGACCGGGCATGTCGAGCGCGGGCGCCTCGGCGTGCTGATCCAGGAGGTCACGCAGCCGCTGGCGAGCTCGTTCGGTCTCGACCAGCCCGCAGGCGCACTCGTCGCCTCCGTGGAGACCGACAGCCCGGCCGCGCGGGCCGGCCTGCAACCCGGTGACGTGATCCTCGCGTTCGAAGGCAAGGCGGTTGAGCGCTCCGCCGAGTTGCCCTCGCTCGTCGCCGATCTGAAGCCCGGGCAGAAGGCATCGCTCGAGGTGTGGCGCAAGGGTGAACGCCGGCAACTGGTGGTCACCGTCGGGCGCTCGGCCTCGGAGCCCGTGGCGCGCGCGGACGACGCTGCGCCGGACCACGGCCGGCTCGGCGTAGGCGTGGCGGCAATGCCCGACGGGCGCCTGCGGGTGGAGACCGTCAGCGGCCAGGCCGCGAATGCGGGCATCCGGCCGGGTGACATCATCGTCGCCGTAAACGGGACGCCCATCAAGAGCGTCGCTGAGTTGCGCGCGCGCGTCGAACGAGCGGGCAAAACGATCGCGCTACTCGTGCAGCGCGACGACGCGCGCATCTACATTCCCGTGCAACTCGGCTGAGGCGCCCGATGACGACGATTAAACTGCCTCCTCATGCGGGTACTTCTGGTGGAAGACGACCGGATGATCGGCGCGAGCGTCCAGCGCGGCTTGCGCCGGGACGGCATCGCGGTGGACTGGGTGCAGGATGGCTCCGCCGCGGAATCCGCGCTCGCCTCCACGCCTTACGACTGCGTGCTGCTCGATCTGGGTCTGCCGAGAAAGGACGGCATCGAGGTCCTCAGGAGCCTGCGTGCGAAGCGCAACACGGTCCCGGTGATCGTGGTGACCGCGAGGGACGTGGTGCCGGCGCGCATTACGGGCCTCGACGCCGGGGCTGACGACTACGTCGTCAAGCCATTCGATCTGGACGAGCTCGCGGCGCGCATCCGCGCGGTCGTGAGGCGGCGCGAAGGGCGCAGCGCCTCGCGCATCGAGCACCAGGGACTGTCGCTCGACCCCGTGACGCGCGAGGCGCACCTGCATGGCGAGCTGCTGGCCCTCTCGGCGCGCGAATTTGCGGTGCTCGAAGCGCTCGCCTCGCGACCCGGCGCCATCCTCTCGCGCCAGCAGCTGGAGGACCGGATCTACGGCTGGGGCGACGAAGTGGATTCCAACGCGGTGGAGGTGTTCATTCACGCCTTGCGCCGCAAGCTGGGCGCCGACTTCATCCGCACCGTGCGCGGCATGGGCTACATGCTGCCGAGGTCGCCGTGACCTCGATCCGCTCGAGGCTGCTCGTCTGGCTCCTGGGCGGTGTCACGGCGGCGCTCGCGGCGGGCGGCGTCTCGACTTACCTGTTGGCGCGCGAGGAAGCGAACGCGCTGGCGGACTACCAGCTGCAGCAGACCGCGCTGTCGTTGCGCGATCACGCGATCGCCGCGGAACTCGCGGCGCGCAAGGAAGATCCGGACGATGCGCTGGAAGTCCTGGTGCAGATCTGGGGGCGCGAGGGTGCCCGGCTGTACCGGTCCAATCCGCGCCGCACGATGCCGGGCAATGCGCGAATCGGCTTCGCCGACGTGGCGGCACCCGACGGGGCCTATCGGGTATTCGCCATCCAGGCGGGCGAACAGGTCATCCAGATCGCGCAGCCGATGTGGGTGCGCGAGCGTCTCGCGGCCCAGCTTGCGCTGCGCACGCTGTGGCCCTTCGCCCTGCTGCTGCCCCTGCTCGCGGCGCTCGTCTGGACGACCGTCGGGCGCGGACTCGCGCCGCTCGAGCGCGTCGCGCGCGAAGTGCGGCGGCGTTCCCACACGTCGCTCGAGCCGCTGCGGGAGTCCGGGTTGCCGGACGAAGTGCGTCCGCTCGCTCACGCGCTGAATGATCTGCTGCAGCGGCTGGGCCAGACGCTGGAGAACCAGCGCACGTTCGTCGCCGATGCCGCGCACGAGTTGCGCACGCCGCTGGCGGCGCTCGCGCTGCAGGCACAACTGCTCGCGCGCGCGCCCGACGCAGCGGAGCGCAGCGAGGCGCTCGCCAGCCTTCGCGAAGGCATCGAACGGGCGAGCCGCCTCGTGCAGCAGTTGCTGGCGCTCGCGCGCGCCGAGGACGCGGCTGCGGCCTCGCCCGGCGAGGTGCAAGTCGCCAGCGCCATCCTGGACGCGATTCAGCAGCTCACGCCGATGGCGCAGGCAAAAGGCGTGGATCTCGCGCTCGTGCGCAGCGAGACGATCCGCGCGCGCTGCGACGCGGGCGCGCTCGCGATGCTGCTCGCCAACCTGATCGACAACGCGTTGCGCTACACGCCGGCGCCGGGCGCAGTAAACGTTGCGGCGCACCGCGAGGGCGAGGCGGTCGTGATCGCCGTCGAAGACAGTGGCCCGGGAATTCCGCCGCAGGAGCGCGATCGGGTGTTCGACCGGTTCTATCGGCGCCCCGGCGCCAGCGGCGAGGGTAGCGGGCTCGGCCTGGCCATCGTGCGCCGCATCGCCGAGCGTGCGGGCGGAACCGTCGAGCTCGGGCAAGCCGCCCTAGGCGGCCTGCGCGTCTGCGTGCGTCTGCCGATCGCCGCTGGGTAGAATTCAGACTCCATCCCTCGCCCGCCCACCTGCCAATGACCCAGGATCTCTGCGCGCTGTCCGCCACCGAACTGCTGCAGATGTACCGCACGCGCAAACTCTCTCCCGTAGAGGCGACCCGCGCGGCACTGGCTCGCATCGACCAGCTCAACCCTGCGCTCAATTGCTTCTGCCTGGTGGACGAGAAGTCCGCGCTTGCCAGCGCCCGCGCTTCCGAAGCGCGCTGGCGCCGCGGCCAGCCGATCGGTCTCGTGGACGGGGTGCCGACCTCGATCAAGGACCTGCTGCTCACGCGGGGCTGGCCGACGCTGCGCGGCTCGAAGACGGTTCAGCCGAAGGGACCGTGGCGGGACGACGCGCCCGCGGTCGCGCGCCTGCGCGAGCACGGCGCCGTGCTGCTCGGCAAGACCACGACGCCCGAATTCGGCTGGAAGGGCGTGACCGACAACGCCCTCACCGGCATCACGCGCAATCCCTGGAATCCGGCCAAGACGCCCGGCGGCTCGTCGGGCGGCAGCGCCGCGGCGGTCGCGGCGGGCATGGGCGCGCTGACCGTGGGCACCGACGGCGGCGGCTCGATCCGCATCCCGTGCGCCTTCACTGGCCTGTTCGGGCTGAAGCCCTCCTTCGGCCGCGTTCCCGCGTGGCCGCTCTCGCCGTTCGGCACCGTGGCGCATGTCGGCCCGATGACGCGCACGGTGAGCGACGCCGCCCTCCTGCTCAACGTGCTGTCGCAGCCGGACGCGCGCGACGCGCTCGCCTTGCCGCACGATCCGCGGGACTATCGTATCGGCTTGAACGACGGCGTGCGCGGGCTGCGCATCGCCTATTCCGCGAACCTCGGGTACGCGGAAGTGGATGCGGAGATCGCGACGCTGGTGAAGAAGGCGGCGCTGCGCTTCGAGCAGCTGGGCGCGCACGTCGAGGAGCGGGATCCGGGATTCGAGAACCCCGGCGCGGTCTTCTCGTCACACTGGTACGCGGGCGCGGCGTCGCTGCTGCGTCGCTTCACGCCGGGCCAGCTGAAGCTCGTGGACCCGGGCCTGCGCGAAGTCGCCGAGGCGGGCGCGAAGATCAGCCTGCTCGACTACCTCGACGCGGTGCGCGCGCGGGGCGAGCTCGGCGTGCACATGAACCGCTTCCACGAGACCTACGATTTGCTGCTCACGCCCACCCTGCCGCTCGCCGCGTTCCAGGCCGGTCGCGAAGTCGCGGACGTGATGAAGGAAAGGCGCTGGACGGATTGGTCGCCGTTCTCCTACCCGTTCAACCTCACGCAGCAGCCCGCGGCGTCCGTGCCCTGCGGTTTCACGAAGCAGGGCCTGCCCGTCGGCCTGCACATCGTCGGTCCGCGCTACGCCGACGCGCTCGTGCTGCGCGCCGCACGCGCGTTCGAGACGCTGCAGCCCATCGCCCTGCCGGACGTCTCCCGCCGCTGACCGCGGGCGCGGCTCAAGCCAGGCGGTAGACCTCCAGCGGCGTGTCGCGTCCCTTGACACGCACCGCGCCGAGCGCGACGGCCCCGGCGCCCTGCTCGCCGCAACGCTCCAGCACCTCGGCGGAAACGAGGATCTGCGACCCGTACTCCTTGTTCAGCTGCTCGATGCGCGAGGCGAGGATCACGACGTCGCCGGTGATCGAGTACTGCCGGCGCGCCTCGGTGCCGATGTTGCCGGTCACGACTTCTCCGGCATGCAGCCCGATGCCGATGGACAGCGGCGGAATGCGCGCTTCGGCAACCAGCGCAGCGATCTGCGCGACCAGTTCGCGCGCCGCGGCGACCGCGTGGCGGCAATCCTCCCCCGAGGAGATCGGCGCGCCGAACGTCGCCATGAAACCGTCGCCCATGAACTGATTGATCACGCCGCGGTGGCGGTTGACCACCTCGATCCCGGCGCCGAACACGGCGTTCTGGAGGCCGACGATCGCCTCGGGCGAGCGCTTCTCGACCAGCCGCGTGAAGTCGCGGATATCCATGAACATGACGCACACGAAGTGGCGCCGACTGGCGATCCCCGGCCCCTGCCGCAGCAGTTCCTCGACGATCTCCGGCGAGACCTGCTGGCCGAACGCGTTGAACAGGCGCTGGCGTTCCTCGCCCGCGTAGAAGGCCTTGACGATGCGCCGGCGCAGCTGCCCGGCGACGAATCCCGCGGCGACGCCAGCGAGCAGCAGCATCACGCCCTTCATGAGCACGAAGCCCGGCGCGGTCAGCACGTCGGGTGCCCCGGCGCCGTCGCTCGCCGCCACCGAGAACGACAGGGCGACGTACTCTGCCGCGGCGACCACGCCCGTGAACGCCGAGAGGCGAAAATCGAGCCGCAGCGTCGACAGCACGATGAACACCGCGTAGAGGAACGCGGCCGGTCCCTGCAGCACCGCGATCGGATTGGCGTACTGCCCCATCACCAGCATGACGAGCGTCGGCGTGCTGGTCTCGATGAACGCGTTCCAGAACCGCAGCAGCGGCGACGGCATGCGGCCCGAGTCGAGCATGCGTCCGAGCAGGGCGCGCACCAGCAGCTCGTAGACGACGAGCGCCCCCGCCACGGCAGTGGCGTAGCCGATCATGGCCAGCGAGCCGAAGTTGCGCAGGTAGTCCTCGCGGAAGGCGACCGCGAACAGCGGCAGGATGACCATCAGCAGCGCGAAGATCCCGGCGAGAATCGCCATGCGCAGGCGCTCGCTGTGCAGAATCTCGCACGCGAGGTGGGTCTCGAACGCGGCAAGCGAGTCCGCAGTCGCGGGCACTCGCGGTGAGCCCGTCACGGCGTCAGGCGCAATTCGACCGACCACGCCGACAGCAGCCTGCCGCCGTCGAACAGCGCGCCGCGCGCGCTGTAGCGTCGCTCGTCGCGCTGCAGCAGCGTGTCCTGGCCCCGATAGCGCGCCGTCGCCGACTCGTACGACGAGACGATGGCGTCGGTGAGGATCAGGAAGCGCCCGCGCAAGGTGCCGAGCGTCGGACTGTTCGCCGTCCACGGCGTGGCGATGGCGCCCGGCACGAGCGGATGGATCTCGTACAGCGTATGGTTTTCCTGGGTCACGGGGGTGAGCGTGCGCAGCAGCCCCTCGTAGATCCAGCGATCCGGGTAATGCCGCACTTCCGCGGTCCCCTCGACGCCGGTCAGGTGCCCCAGGACGTCCACGAACTCGCCCTCGGCCCGCCAGAGGCCCGGTCGCAGCAGGAAGGTATGCTCCATGCAGCGACTATACTTCCGCGCCGTGGAACCGCGCCACTTCCGCCATTGGCCCCCGGGCATGCCGCGCAGCCTGGCGCTGCCGCCGCTGCGGCTGCACGACCTGCTCGCCGATGCGGCGCGCCGTTTCCCGCAGAAGCCCGCCACGGTCTTTCAGGGCGAGACGCTGACTTATGCGGAGCTGCAGCGCCGCGTGGAAGGACTCGCGGGGCAGCTGCAGCACGGCTGTGGCGTGCAGCGCGGCGACCGCGTGCTGCTCGACCTGCAGAACGGCCCTGCCTTCGTCATCGCGTTCTTCGCCGTGCTGCGCGCCGATGCGATCGCCGTCCCGGTCAGCCCCATGAATCTCGCTGCGGAGCTGCGGCATTACCTCGCGGACAGCGGCGCGCGGGTTGCCATCGCGGATCCCGACGTCGCAGCGCGCTTCGAGGGGTTGCCACTCGAGCGCCTAATCGTCGCGGACGCGCTGCCGCAGGGCGGCGCGCCCGCGGCGCCGTCCCGCACCGCGGCAGCAGATCTGTGCGTCCTGCCCTACACCTCCGGCAGCACCGGCCGGCCCAAGGGCTGCATGCACACGCACGCGAGCGTCCTGCACAACGTGGCGGGCGCGGCGCTCTGGAAGCACATCACCGCGGACACGGTGGCGCTCGCCACGGCGCCGTTCTTTCACGTCACGGGGCTCGTTCACAGCTTCCTCGCCACGGTGTACGCGGGGGGCACGATGGTCATCCAGCGGCGCTGGGAGCCGCAGGCCGCAGCGGCGCTCGTCGAGCGGCATCGCTGCACGCATTGGGACAACGTGCCGACGATGGTCGTCGACCTGCTGTCGCACCCGGGCGCGCTGGCGCACGACGTGTCGTCGCTGAAATGGATCTTCGGCGGCGGCGCCGCGATGCCGGANNGAGGCCCTGGTCGTCGACCCGGACACGCTGCGCGTGCTCGGGCCCGGGCAACCCGGGGAAATCGTGGTGCGCGGCCCGCAGGTGCTGACCGGCTACTGGAACAATCCGGCGGCCTTCGAGGCGTCGTTCGCCGAGATCGACGGCCGCCGGTACTTCCGCACCGGCGATCTCGGCCGCATCGACGAGGACGGCTACTTCTTCATCTCCGATCGCCTCAAGCGCATGATCAACGCGGCCGGCTTCAAGGTCTGGCCGGCGGAAGTGGAGGCCACGCTCTACCGGCATCCGGCGATTCAGGAATGCTGCATCATCGCCTCGCCCGACGCGCGCCGCGGGGAGACGGTGAAGGCCGTGGTGGTGCTGAAACCCGGCGCATCGGCTTCCGGTGCCGAGATCCTCGATTGGGCCCATGGCCAGATGGCCGCCTACAAGGCGCCGCGTCTCATCGAGTTCACCACCGCCCTGCCGCGCACCCCGTCCGGAAAGATCCAGTGGCGGACCCTGCAGGAACACGAATTCAAGCCGGCCTAGCGGCGCCGCGGCCGACTGCCACCCTGCCCCGCCCTCGCTGCCGCCCGGCGGGGGCAAACCCCTGGCGCGCACGCAGGATCCATGGCCTTGATTGAAGACCCTTTTTGCTGCACCGCATTATTCAAGTGATTCTTCATTTGAATAGGTTATGTCTCGCTTCACAAATGACAAATGTACATCGCTTAATGAGGAGCATAGATTCAGTGCTGCTACGCATCATACGGTGCGCAGCACTCAGGAGACCGCTCATGAAAACCTCATTGACACCCCCAGTGGACATCGTCCTCATCGAACGCGAAGCGCGCCGGCTGCGCGCCGAATATGTCGCCGCAGCCCTGCGACGTCTGGTGGCGCGAGTCCACCTGCCCAAGGCACGTGCGCCGGCAGTTGGTCTTCCCGGCAATGCGCGGCCGAGCCTCGGCTGACCAGCGACGCCGCCGTCATGGAGATCATCACCCGGGAGCTGCAGGCGCATGAACTTGGCGCCTTCGCCATCCACCTTCGGTCGCTCGAAGCCGCCGACCGGCGCCTGCGTTTCGGGCAGACGGTCAGCGACNNGTCGGCGCAGCCCACGTCGCGCGCGGCCCGGATTGCGCGGAACTCGGCGTCTCGGTGGCTGCATCACACCGCCGCCGGGGCATCGGCGCGGCCCTGCTGCAACGCGCCGTGCTGCATGCGCGCAACTGGGGAATTCCGGAGTTCTTCACGCACTGCCTGCGAGAGAACACGGCGCTCATGCGCCTGGCCAAGCGCCACGGGCTGCGCATCGTCATCGATGGCAGCGAGGCGGACGGATCGCTCGCCCTGCCTGCGCCGGATCCCTCGAGCTACGCGATCGAGCTCATCGAGGAGCGGGTCGGGCGGTTCGATCACCTGATGAAGACGCAGGCACTGACCTTCCGGCGGCTTTCCGCAGCATGGCTCGCCTGATCCGCGCGCCGTGCCTCAGCGCAGCGCGAGCAGCACGATCCCGGCGAGCACGATCGCCGCGCCAAGCGCCGTGCGCAGGTTGAGCTGCTCGGTGTTCTTCAGCACCAGCACGCTGTACGGAAAGATGACGAGCGGCGTGGTGTGTACCACCAGCGCCGCAAGCGCGATCTCCATGTTGCCCATCGCAACCGTGACGAAGATCGTGCCCAGCGTGGTCGCGATCCCGCAGCCGACGTAGAGCGCAATGCCGCCGGGCTTGCCGCGGCGGAATTCGTCGCGGATCCGCCCCCATTGTCGCGTCGCGGCGAACTGCAGCAGGAGCGCCGCGACCGACGAGATGAACGTGCCGAAGGCCGGCTCGCCCCAGCCGCGCATCGCGACGCCGCGGATCGCGTTGCCGAAGCCGAAACCGGCGATCGTCAGCACGCCGAGCAGCATGCCCTTGCGCAGTTGCGCGCCGGACGCACCGGGCGTCCTGCCGCCCGGGTCCTGCGCATGCGTCAGCCAGAGACCCGACCACACGATCGCCATGAGGACGAACTCGTAGGCGCCGAGCCGCTCGCTCACCAGCAGCCACGCGGCGATCAACGAGAACACCGGGGTGGCCGAATGAAACACGCTCGCCCGCGCCGGGCCCAGCAGGCGCACGGTATCGAACAGCAGCCGGCGCGCGAGAAACGTGCCGACCACGCCCCCCAGGATGAACCAGGCCGCGCCGCGCCAGTTCCAGCCGAACGGTTCCGCGCGCACGCCCAGTTCGACCAGCGTGATGGCGCCGGAGAACGCCACGTTCGCGGCGAGCACGACGAAGAACCCCGCCTCCACCGCGAGCCGCGCGACGGCGTAGCGCGTGACGAGAATGTTGGTCGCGAAGGCCACCATCGCGAGCAAGGCGAATCCGATGCCCATGGGTCGCCAGTATGCGGTATCGTGCCCGGCACCATGGCGGCGCCGGTCCGCATTTCACATACGCACGTCTGCTCGATCCGCCTGCGCAGCGGCCGCGAAGCGCTCGTCGCGCGCGTGCTTGCGGCCGGCGGACCGTCCGGATTCGGTTTCACGCTGAACGACGACGCCGGCGTGGCACGCGACATGGCGGCGTGGGACGCGGCGGCGCGCGTCCGCGAGCAGCCGCTGCACGCGTTGCTCGGCGGCAACCCCGCCCGGCAGGTCCCGGTTCGGCGCGACGACGTGCCCGCCATTGCCGCGGACTGGACGGCTCTGCGCCGCGGACTGCGGGAGCAGCGCTGGAAGCTGCTGCGCCTGGATCCGTTTGCCTGGGGTTCCCTCGAAATCATCCACTCGGTGGCTGCCGCCGCCGAGGGACGTCCCATCGCGCTGCTCGCGCCGCACGCCCATCCGTGGGAAATCGCCTGGTGCGCGGCGCTGGCCGCGACGCTGCCCGGCACCGACGCGCACGTCGTCGTGCGCACCGACGCGCCGGCGGCGGAGGTCGGCGTGCCCGATCAGCCCGGCATCGGCGTCGACTGGTCGCTGGAACCCGCGTTCGCGGGCGTTTCCTGGCAGGCCGGTCAGCCGTCCACGCGCCCGTCGCGCGAGGCATAGCGCGGCCAGTCGCGAAGCATCACCCGCTCGACGAGCGGCAGGACGAGCGCGGGAAGCATTGCGACACCGATCGCCACGAGGAGCCAGGTCGGATTCTGCAGCCAGTACGCCGCCCCGGCGATGGCCAGCGCGATGCCGAACGCCCCGTACGACACGGCGGCCTCGACAGGGTGGACATGCAGGTGGATGGTCTGGTGGCAGTGCGAGCAGTCGATTTCCATGCGCGCGATCACGGCCTGCGCGTACTTGCGCCGCCCCAGTTCGGCGTGGCAGACGGGGCAGCGGTAATCCATCGGCGCGTCCGCTGAGCGGGCTCCAGGCGCGACACCGGCCCGGCGGCTAGCCCCACACCTCGTGCGCCACCTCGACGATGCGCTCGAGCTTGCGCCACTGCTCATCGTAGGACAGCGCGTTGCCGTGGTGCGTGGAGGCGAAACCNNCGGAGCGTGTCCTTGTCCTCGAGCTGCCCGAGCTTCGTCGTCACGAGGCCGAGCACCACCTTCTTGCCGCGCGGCAGGAAGCGCAGCGGCGCGAAGTCGCCCGCGCGCTCGCTGTCGAACTCCATGAAGAACCCGTCGACGTTCGCGCTGAACATCGTCTCGACGACGGGCTCGTAGCCGCCGGAGGCGACCCAGGTGCTCTTGAAATTGCCGCGGCAGGTGTGCATCGTCACGCCCAGCCCCGCGGGGCGGTCGGCGAGCGCGGCGTTGATCGCCTCGACGTAGGTGCGCGCGAGCCGGCCCGGATCGTCGCCGCGCGCGGCCATGCTCGCGCGGAAATCCGCGTCGCAGAGGTAGGCGAAGCTCGTGTCGTCGAGCTGCAGGTAGCGACAGCCGGCCGCGGCGAGATCGCGGATTTCCTCGCGGTAGGCCTGTGCCACGTCGCGCCAGAACGCGCCGAGCTCGGGATATGCCTCGCGGCTGATGCCGGCGCGGCCGGGACGCATGTGCAGCATCGCGGGCGCCGGGATCGTCTGCTTGGCGGTGCGCGCCGTCGCGCCCTGCGTGAAGCGGAAGGCGTCGACGAAAACCGGCCGGACGCGCCGCACCTGGCCCGTGACGCGCAGCATCGGCGGCTGCTCTTCGGTCGCCTTGAAGCCTACGACGAGCGGCGCGCTGTACGCCTCGACGCCCTCCAGGCCGGTGAGGAAATCGACATGCCACCAGTCGCGCCGGAACTCGCCGTCGGTGACCGCCTGCAGGCCGATCGCCTCCTGGCGCGCCACCGCCTCCCGGATGGCGCGGTCTTCGACTTCGCGCAACGCGGCGGGCGTGATCTCGCCGCTCCGGCGGCGGGCGCGGGCCTCGCGCAGTTCGGGCGGACGCAGCAGGCTGCCGACCTGGTCGGCGCGGAACGGAGGTCGCATCGGTTCGTCCTCGGTGGCGGCAAATGCTACCATCGCGCCGCACCCCCGGAGGAAGACCCATGATCCGTTTCGCCGCCCTGCTGCTCGCCTTCGCGCTCGCCACCCCGGCACTCGCCCAGGACAAGACCCTGAAGATCGTTCTCGGCTATCCGCCGGGCGCCTCCAGCGACGCGCTGACGCGCCTGCTGGCGGAGCGCATGCGCGCGCTGCTCAATCAGCTGGTGGTGGTCGAGAACAAGCCCGGCGCGGGCGGCATCGTCGGCAACGAAACCGTCAAGGGCGCCGCGCCCGACGGCTCGACGCTCCTGCTGACGCCGATCGCAACCATGGCGGCGTTTCCGCACTCGCACGGCGCGGCGCTGCGCTACGACCCGTTCCGGGACTTCGAGCCGGTCGCGCACCTGACGAATTTCCAGCTCGCCCTCGCCGTCAACGCCGAAATCCCGGCGAAGACGGTCGCGGAGTACGTCGCCCTGGTGAAGCAGGACGTGAAGATGGGCGACTACGCCTCGGCCGCCGCGGGCAGCCTGCCGCACTACTTCGGCGTGATGTTCGCCAAGAGCGCGGCCATCGAGATGACCCACGTGCCGTACAAGGGCACCGCGCCCGCGCTGCAGGCGCTCGCCGGCGGCGAGGTCAAGGCGGCGATGTTCACGCTGTCCGACGCGCTCACGCTGGTGCGCGCCGGCAAGGCCCGCCTGCTCGCCGTGTCCGGCGCGCAGCGCTCCGAGTTCGCGCCGGAAGTGCCCACGTTCCGCGAGGCGGGATACGCGATCGAGGGCAACGGCTGGTACGCGCTGTTCGCGCCCGCCAAGACGCCGCAGGACGTCGTCGACCGCTACGCGAAGGCGGCGATCGAGGCGATCCGCTCGCCGGACATGAAGNNATTCTCTTCGCCTCGACCAGCGAAACGCCCGATCGCTGGATCCCCGCGCTCGAGAAGGCGCTGCCCGAAGCGAGGTTCGTCCTCGAACCGGCGGCCGACGTCGACGTGGCGCTGGTGGCGAATCCGCCGCCCGACACGTTCGAGCGCCTGCCCCGTCTGAAGCTCGTCCATTCGCTCTGGATGGGCGTCGACGGCCTGCTCGCCAACTCCGCGCTGCCCCGCGGCGTGCCGGTAGCGCGGCTGATCGATCCCGGCATGATCGCGGCCATGACGGAGACCGTGCTCGCGCACGTGCTCGACTGGCACCGCTTGCATTTCCGCTACCGCGCGCAGCAGGCGGCGCGCATCTGGCGCCAGCTGCCGCAGCGGATGGCCATCGAGCGCACGATCGGCGTCCTCGGGCTCGGCGCGCTCGGGTCGGTCGCCGCGCAGGCGCTCGCCATGCACGGTTTTCGCGTGCTCGGCTGGAGCCGGCGGCCGCGCGAACTGGCGAGCGTCGAATGCCTGACGGACCTGGGGCGCGTGCTCGAGCGCAGCGATCTCGTCGTCTGCCTGCTGCCGCTGACGCGGGAGACGCGCGGGCTGTTCGACGCGCGCACGTTCGAGCGGATGCCCGAAGGCGCCTGCCTCGTCAACGTCGCGCGCGGCGAGCACGTCGTCGAGAAGGACCTGCGCGACGCGCTCGATTCGGGCCGCATCAGCCACGCCTACCTCGACGTCTTCGAGAGCGAGCCGCTGCACGAAGCGCACGTCTTCTGGAACCACCCGGGCGTCACGCTCACCCCCCACGTCGCGGCGCTCACCGAGCCGCGCACGGCGATACCCAGGATCGTGGCGAACCTCAAGCGCCTGGCGCGCGCCGAGCCGCTGGAGGGGCTCGTGGACACGACCTCGGGCTATTGATCGCGATCTATTCGATCACGCGGTCGGCCCGCAGCAGGATTTCCTGCGGCACGCGAAGTCCCAGTGCGCGCGCGGTCTTGAGATTGACGACCAGGTGGTACTTGTTGGGCTGCTCGATCGGCAGCGCGGAAGGACGCGCCCCGCGCAGGATTCGGTCCACGTATCCGGCGGCCCGCCGGTACATGTCCGCGAGGCTCGGCCCGTACGACAGCAGTCCGCCGACGTCCGCGAAACCCTCGACCTCGTAGAGCGTCGGCACCCGGAGGCGCGCCGCGCGCTCGATGATCTTCTCGCGATGGTCGATCATGACGCGGCTCACCTGCACGAGCAGCGCCTGGGCGCCTTCGCGATGGAGCGCCTCGAAGGCTGCGTCGACCTCAGGCCCGCTCCGCGCCCGATACGCCGCGATGGACATCCCCATCTGCCGCGCCGCCGCCTCGAGTTCCGCGATGAGCCGCGCGTTCACCGTGGCGCCCTGCTGTCCGGCGGGCACCGCCTCGACGAGAATCGCGACGCGCTTCGCCGCCGGCACCAGATCGCGCAGCAGCTGCAGCCGCTTGGCGGCCGTATCCGTGGAAACGAGCGTCAGGCCGGTGACGTTGCCGCCGGGGCGCGCCAGGCTTTCGACCAGCCCGGCTGCCACCGGATCGGCCGACGCCGCCATCACGATGGGAACGGTTTTCGTCGCCCGTGCGGCCGCCGAGACGGCGAGCGTCGTCGCGGTGACGATGACTTCCACCTGGCTCGCCAGGAGCTCGGCGGCCAATGCGGCGGCTCGCGCCTCGCTGTTGGCGCCCCAGCGCTGCACGATCTCGATCGTGCGGCCTTCGACGTAGCCAAGTTCCCGGAGACCATCCCGAAAAGCGGCGTCGAGTTCATTTGGCGCCGAGCGCGCGTTGAGAATGCCGATGCGCCTCGCCCGGCCGGGCAACTCGGCAAGCAGGGGCGGCGCGGCCAGCGTCGCGACCGCGGCGACGATGAACTTCCTGCGCCTCATGCGATCACTCGGACGATTTCGCGGTCCCTGGCGGCTCACTCCGGCCCCAGGACTCGAGCGCCGCGCGAAACGCCTCCATCGCCTCGGCGGGAACTTCCGCGCCGCACTCGTAGCAGCGGTCGTGCATGCGGTCGAACCAGCGGCAGCCGCACTCGTCGCAGGCGAGCTCGGGAGCCCCCGCGGGGTTGTTGAAGATCACCGGCAGCCCTTCATCGGCAGGTCCCCTGGAACGGCAGGCCGAGCGCTTCGAAGAACTCGCTCCAGCCGCGCTCGCGCAGCTCGCTCCGGGAGCGCATCACCATGACCAGCATACGCCCGTCGCGCAATTCGCGCTTCAGTTCGCTGAGCGGCGCCTCGTGCGCGAGCGCGGTTTCCAGCGCGCCCGCTTCGGGCAGGAACAGCACGTCCGAGACCAGCGACTTGAGGCCGCGATACTCGCCGTCCACGACGGCCATGCGATCCGGGCCCCTCAGCCAGAGCTGCATCGGCACCGGGTCGCGAACCTGCTTGACCTGCGCGCGCGGCGGGGAGCCCGGCGCGAGCGCGATGCTGGCGCCGGGCTGCACCTCGGCAAACAGGTGCGCGTGCTGCGCGAGCACGTCCTGCCAGGTCGTCATGCGGCGCGTGCCATCAGATGCGAACGCCCAGGCGGTAGCCTTCGTGAATCGCGGCGTCCATGCCCCGCGGCATGAGCGCGTCGCCGCAGCCGTGCAGCTCGTCCACCATCCACTCGAACTCGGCGAACAGCTCCTGATTCGAGCGGCGCGGCCCCGCCGCGATCACGGTGTCCGCCGGGATCGTCGTCTCGGCGCCCTTGGCGTCGGCCACCACCACCGCATCCGGCGTGATGCGCACCAGGCGCGTGAGGGTCAGCGTCCGGATGCCGAGCTCCTCGACCCAGGACGTATGGCGCCACTTGAACGTCGGCATGACGTCCTCGGCAATGCGCTTGCCGGACTCCACGAGCGCCACCTCCGCCCCCGCCTTGCGCAGCGACTCGGCGATCACCAGCCCGACCTTGTTGCCGCCGAGCACGACGACGCGCGCGCCCGCCTTTGCCTTGCCGGAGGCGACGTCGAGCGCGTCCACCAGGCGCTCGCGGCCCTCGACGTGCGCATAGGCGCCGAGGTCCACGCGCGCGCCGGCCGCAACGACGCAGACGTCGTACTGGTGCAGCACCGAGCGCATGAACTTCGGGTTGGCCTCGGTGTTGAACTGCAGCTTCACGCCCAGCTTCTTCGCCATGACCTCGTAGTGGCGCACCACGGACAGCAGGTCATCCGGCCGCGCGAGATCGTGCGTCGCGTAACCGAGGAGATTGCCCCCGATGCGGCTGCCGCGCTCGATGACGGTGACGTCGTGGCCGCGTTTCGCCGCCGTGGTCGCGAACTCCATGCCCGCGGGGCCCGCGCCGATCACCAGGACCTTCTTCTTCACGGCGGCCGGCGTGATCGCGTATTCGGGCTCCACCTCGTGGCCGAGGGCCGGGTTCATGGTGCACGAGTACGGCAGGTCGCGGAACACGCGCGAGAGGCAATTCAGCGAGCCGATGCAGCGCCGCACTTCGTCGAGCCGGTCTTCGGCCGCCTTGTGCACGAGCTCCGGGTCGGCGAGCATCGGCCGGCAGACCTCCCAGTAGTCGAACTCGCCGCGTCCCAGGCAGTCGTTGGCCATCACCGGGTCCGGCAGCCGGTTGCCGTAGGCGATCAGCGTGTTCGGGCATTCCTGCTTGGCGCGGATCGCCAGGCGGTTCCAGTACCCCGGCGGCACGTCGCGGCCGATGGAGGATTCCGGCGCTTCCTGCCAGCCGACCGTCACGCTGATCATGTCCACGCCGCAGCCCGCGGCCTGCCGCATCAGCTCGAAGCACTCGTCCTCGGTATTGCCGCCCCACTGGTCCATCAGCTCCGCGCCGTTCAGCCGCACGATGAACGGGTGCTCCGGCAGCGCCTGCTTGATGGCGTCGATCAGCTCGCGCATGAAGCGGCCGCGGTTCTCGATCGTGCCGCCGTACTCGTCGCTGCGCTGATTGGTGAACTTGGAGTTGAAGGAGGCGAGCAGGTACCCCATGAAGCTCGTCACCTCGACGCCGTCGAACCCGGCCTTGATGGCGCGCCGGGCCGCGTCCACGTGCTCGCCGATGCAGCGCCGGATGTCGTCCTTCGACATCTCGCGGGGCGGCCGGAAGTGCGGCAGCGTCTGCGGCACCACCGAGGGCTGCACGCAGTAGCCGAGGTCGATGCCGCCGTAGCGCCCGGCGTGCAGGATCTGCTGGATCGCGACCGCGCCGGCATCGTGGATGTAGCGCGCGATGGTCTCGAACTGCGGCAGGAACTTGTCGTCGTAGAGCGCGACCTGCCGGAAGTACGACTTGCCCTCGCCCTTCGGATCCGGGTAGGCGCCCTGATTGGTGATGATGCCGCAGCCGGTGCCGGCGATCACCCGCGTGCGTGCAAGCTCGCGCGGCGTGATGAAGCCGTCGCGCGTGTTGTAGTTCGAGACGCAGCAGGCGCCGTATTTCACCAGATTCGGCGCCGCATAGCGGCCGATGCGGCCGGGCTTGAAGAGATGGGGAAGTTTCGCTTCTCCGGGTCTGGCGCTCATGACGTCCTTTCCTGCGCGAGCTTCGCCGCGATGCGGTCGCGCAGCTCGCGCTTGAGAATCTTGCCTACGGGGCTGGTCGGAAACTCGCTCACCACCTCCAGCCGCTCCGGCAACTTGAAGCTGGCGATGCGGTGTGCCTTGAGGAACGCGACGACCTCCGCGAGCGTGAGGGCCTCGCCCGGCTTCGGGATCACGAAGGCGCAGGCCTTCTCGCCGAACGCGTCGTCGGGCATCGCGACCAGCGTCACGGCCTTCACCTTGGGGTGGGCGAAGAGGTAATTCTCGATCTCGTCGCAGCTGATCTTCTCGCCGCCGCGGTTGATGATGTCCTTGCGCCGCCCCTCGGTGTAGAGCTGCCGGCCGCGCTTGCGCACGATGTCGCCCATGCGATAGAAGCCGTCGTCGGTGAAGGCCTCGCGGTTCTTCTCGGGCGCGTTGTAATAGCCGCGGATCGTGTAGGGGCCGCGCACGCACAGCTCCCCCGGCGCGCCATCCGCGACCTCCCGGCCGGCGTCGTCCACGACGCGGATCTCGTCGTCGTCGCAGATCGGCACGCC
This sequence comes from Betaproteobacteria bacterium UBA6904, assembly GCA_002451175.1. Taxonomy (GTDB): domain Bacteria; phylum Pseudomonadota; class Gammaproteobacteria; order Burkholderiales; family SG8-39; genus 2-02-FULL-66-14. The sequence goes on along the minus strand of DKBI01000040.1, from coordinate 3,650 downwards.
GGAGCTCTCCAGCACCGCCTCGTCGTCGCCGTACAGCCGCACCATGCTGATGAGGCCTTCGGCCGTGCCGTAGATCTCCTGCGGCGTGCACTCCAGCCGGTCGCGCAGGCGCGCGCGCAGCTCCGGGGCGAGGCGCGCGCCACCGTTCTGCACGACCTTGAGCGTCGTCAGGTCGTGATGCTCGGGAACGCGCGAGTTGAGCCATCCCGAAATGAGCGGCACCGCCGCCGGGACGACCGTGACGCCTTCGCGCTCGACGAGCGGGAATACGGTCTCGGCGTCGCCCGCGGGGGCCAGCACGACCGTGCCGCCGTGGTAGAGCGCCCCCATCAGGCCTGGCGACGCGAGGTTGTAGTTGTGGCCGAGCGGCAGGATCAGCATGAGCACCGTGTGCTCGGCGAAACCCGCCAGCAGGCCGCAGCGCCTCGCGTTGTAGACGTAATCCTCGTGCGTGCGGGGGATGAGCTTGGAGAGCGAGGTCGTGCCGCCCGAGAGCAGCATCAGGGCGACCTCCGACGGATCCAGCGCGGGGAGCGCCGTCTGCGCGGGCGCGGCGTCCATCAGCCGATGCAGCGAATGCTGCCCGGCAAGGGGCTCGCCCGCAACGAAGACCTGCTTCAGCGTCGGGCACGCCGCGCGCATCTCCTCGGCCATCGCGCGGTAGTCGAAATCGCGCAGGACGTCGGGAATCACGTAGGCCACGGCGCCGGAGGCGGTCAGGAAGTGCTTCACCTCCGTGTGCCGGTGCGCGCGCAGCGCCATCACCGGGATGCAGCCGGCGCGGATCAGGCCGAAGAACGCGTACAGGAACTCCGGCACGTTGTGGAGCTGCAGCACCACCCGATCGAGCGGCCGCAGGCCGCAGCGCACGAAATGCCCCGCGAGATGATCCACGCGCTCGCCCAGCTCCGCGTAGCGGATGCGCTGCTTGCCCTGCACGAGCGCGACCCGGTCGGGCCGCTTCGCGATCGATTGCGCGAGCGCCTCGCCGATGGACAGCCCCTCCCAGTAGCCGCGCTGCCGATAGCGGCTGGCGTACTCGTCAGGCCAGGGCACACAGCCCTTCAGCATGCGACCTCCTCCACGTGGAAGCCTTACGCTGCCAGACGGGACCTCGCTTCGGGTTGTGCTACATCAAGAGAATTCGCGCTTCCCGCTGGGGTCAGACCCCAGGCGCCGTGTCGCGGAAGCTCGCTCGTGCCCGCAGGATGGACTGGCCGCGCATCACGTTGGGATGCCGGCCCAGGAGCGCCTTGCCCTCGGGGAACTGCTCGACGTAGAACAGGATCGGCGCGAGGAACAGGTCGGCCATCGAGAGCGCCTTGCCCGCCAGGAAGTCGCGCCCCGCATACGCCCTCTCGAGCAGCGCCATCTGCGCCGTCATGTCGTGCACGGCGGCGTCGATCACGGTGCGGTCCGGCTGGCCGCCAGGCCCCTTGGGGAAGAGGTACTGCAGCACGTAGCGACGGATCATCGCACCATCGAGGTACGCGTTGATGGCGCTCACCCACTGCTCGCACTGCGCGCGGTCGCGGACCGTTCCCGGCACCAGGCTCGGCCCCGCAAACGCCTCATCGACGTAGCGCAGGATGGCGCTGGTCTCGAAGAGCGCGACGCGGCCGTCGCGAAACGCCGGAATGCGCCCGAACGGGCTCAGCGCGGCAATATCCGGCGAATGCGGCGCAACCGGCTGCAGCGTGTAGCGCACGCCCTTCTCGGCGAGGCCCATGCGCGCTGTGCGCACGTAGCTGCTGCGCGGGTCGCCATAGAGCACGACGGTGGCGGCCTGCCCGCGCTCGTCGAGCAGGTCGGTGAGCTGGTTGAGGCTCGATCCCCAGCCCTCTTCGTGCGCGTCGCGCGTCGCGGCGTCGGGAAAGCCGCCATGCGTCATGCGCAGCTCCGTGCCGGACGCGCGCTCGACGAACACCACGCTCACCAGGGTGTCGACCCCCGCCGGGAGCGCGTTCTCCCAGCGCCAGGTGTAAACCAGTTTCTCGGGACGCGTGATCTCGCGGTAGGCGCCGCCCGCCACGAACCGCGTGCCGTCTCGCGCGCGCATCGCGACGCGGAACCGGCCTCCGGCCCGCGCGTCGAACTGCGCCTCCGGAATGCTCATGCCCCGCGGGCACATCCAGCGGCGGGCGATCGCGGACTGCACGAACGCATCGAATACGCGCTCGCGCGGCGCGCGGACGAAGCGGATCAGCGTGACGTCGAAACCGGTCGGATCGGCCAAGCGTGTCTCCTCCTCACCGCGCAAGATAGCCCGAATCCACCGGCAGCGTCACGCCGGTGATGCAGCGCGCGGCGGGCGAAGCGAGAAACAGGATCGCCGCCGCCACGTCGTCCACGTCCGGCAGCATCTCGAGCGGCGTGTGCCGCATCACCGCCTTGAGAACCTCGGGATTGCCGAAGATCGGGGTNNGTGAGGTTGACCACGGCCCCCTTCGAGGCCTGATAGGCCGGATTCGGAAAGAGACCGCCCGAGAAACCCATGATCGAGGCCAGATTCACGATCGCCCCGCCGCCCGCCGCCTGCATCGTGCGTGCCGCAACGCGGGAGCAGAGGAACAGGCCCGTCAGGTTGACGCCTAGCACGCGCTCCCATTCCTCGACCGTGATGTCGAGCGACGTCTTGCGCACGGCAATGCCGGCGTTGTTGACGAGCACGTCGATGCCGCCGAGCGCCTGCGCGGCCTCGGCGATGGCGCGCTCGACCTCCTCCTCGCGGCTGACGTCCGCCTGGATGAGTCCTGGCCCGGCATCGCGATCGATGCGCGCGACGCGTGCGCCCGCGCGCTCGAACAGATCGGCGGTCGCCCGCCCGATGCCGCGCGCCGCCCCCGTGACGATCGCGGCCTTGCCGCGCAAGCTGAACCGGTCCATGGCCGCCAAGTGTAGCGGCGTTGACCTGCATTACGAACCCGCCGGGATTTGCCGCGCGGGGGCCGCACGATCGCGCTATGCTGTCGCCTCATGCCCTCCGAATGGTCCTTTCCCGCGGAGCTGCAGCCCCAGCAGGGGGAATGGGAGTTCCCGCTGGATACCACGCTCGACGCCATCGTCGCGCTGCGCGCGGAGATTCCCGACGACGCGTTCACCGCGCCGATTCTCGGCACCGAGCGGACCGGGCACGCGGTCGCGCTGGGCAACGAGGGCCTGCTGCTGACGATCGGTTACCTGATCACCGAGGCGAGCGCGATCTGGCTGACGACCAACCGCGGAACCGCGGTCGCGGGCTACCCGATCGCCTACGACCAGGCCACGGGGTTCGGACTCGTGCAGGCGCTCGGTCGGCTCGGCGTGAAGGGGCTCGAGCGCGGCACCGCAGCGTCGTGCGGAGTCGGCGAAGCGGCCATCGTCGCCGGCCACGGCGGGCGACGCCACGCGCTGAAGGCGATGGTGTTCGCCAAGCGCGAGTTCGCCGGCTACTGGGAATACGTGCTCGACGAGGCGCTGTTCACGCTCCCCGCACATCCGCACTGGGGCGGCAGCGCGCTGATCGGCAAGGACGGAAAACTCCTCGGCATCGGGTCGCTGCTCGTCGAGGAGAAGCACGAAGGCGACACGCTGCAGGGCAACATGGTGGTACCGATCGACGGCCTCGAGCCGATCCTGAACGACCTGCTGACGCTCGGCCGGGCCGACCG
>DKBI01000024.1 GCA_002451175.1 Betaproteobacteria bacterium UBA6904 | reverse complement strand
GCGTCCATGTCGAGGTGGGCGATCCAGCGCGTGTTCATGCGGCGTTGCGGACTGCAGGCATGGCGGAGTCTAGTCCGGCCGCCCTCGGATTGCCAAGCCGGTGCTGCGCGCAGCCGGCGCGAAAACCCTTCGCTATTTGATGCCTTCCTCCGCATAGGGCTCGCCGCGCTGGATGCGGCCGTAGCCCAGGCGCTCGAGGTCTATGCTCTGGAAGGCGCCCGTGACGATGAGTTCGGCGATGGCGCGGCCCGCCGCCGGCGCGTGCATCATGCCGTGGCCGGAGAAGCCGCAGTTGAGGTAGAAATTGTCCAGCCTGCCCTTGCAGCTGCCGATGACGGGATTGCCGTCGAGCTCGCATTGCTCGTACAGGCCCGACCAGGTGCGGTGGCATTTGGCCGCCTCGAACACCGGAAAGCGGTGCGCCACCGCGGGCCAGACCACGCGCTCGAAGTAGCCGTGATCGACGTAGAAATTGAAGCCGCGCGGCTCCTCGCTGTCGACCAGGCCGCCGGAGAAGCCCGCGCCCTCGGAGCGGAACGCGAGGCGCTCGGTGTCTTTCACATAGGGCAGGCGCTCGATCGGGCCGCCGGCGGTGAAGTAGTGCTCAAAGCGGCGCAGCGGCGCAACCGGCAGGGGCAGGCCGAGCATGTCGCAGATCTGCGCCGACCAGGCGCCCGCGGCATTGACGTAGGCCTCGGCCTTGATGCGCGCGCCCGAGGCGAGTATGACTTCGGTCACGACCGTGCCGCGCTTGGACAAATCCGCGACCCTGTCCTGCAGATAGACGGCGCCCAGCGCCGCCGCCTTGCGCCGCGTCCCCTGCAGCAGGCTGTGCGGATCGCACCAGCCGTCGCGCGGCGAGTGCGCGCCGCCGCCCAGGTCGCCGACGTACATGGAGGGAAAGCGCGCCTTCAGCTGCGCCGGGCTGAGCAGGTCGATCTCGCAGCCGAGCGCGCGCTGGCGCAGGGCGTGCGCCTCGAGCATGGGCATGGCCGCGGGCGGCACGATGAACAGGTAGCCGCCTTCCACCCAGTCCACCGGCGCCTCGCGCCCGTCGACCGCCATCTGCGCGGGGAAGCGCTTGATGAAGTCGATGCTGAAGTTGGACATTTCGATGTTTTCCGGGCAGGAGAACAAGCGCCTCGCGCCGCCCGAGGCGCGCACGGTGGAACAGAACTCGTAGCTCGGATCGGGCTCGATCACGCACACCGACAGCGTGGGCGCCAGCGTCTTCAGGAAATAGGCCGTGCTCGAGCCGACGATGCCGCCGCCGATCACGGCCACGTCGTAGTGTGGTGTCCGGGTGTCCAATCGATCCGCCATTTAGCTGCGCACGATTCTATCCGGCAACGGGCGCCGATGCCGGCGGCTTAGTATCATAGGCCTTGGAACCTGCGGCGGTCTGCCGCGCACAGGAAAGGCGGAGCGTGATGGCGAACGTGGAGCATGTGCGCACTTCGGTGCTCGATCTGGCCTACGAGCAGTCGGGTCCGCCCGACGGCGATCCGGTGGTGCTGCTGCACGGCTTTCCCTACGACCCCAGAGCGTTCGACGAGGTCGTGCCCGTGCTTGCTGCGGCGGGCTTGCGCTGCATTGTGCCCTATCTGCGCGGCTACGGCGGCACGCGTATCGCCTCGCCCGGCACCATGCGCTCGGGGCAGCAAGCCGCAATCGGGCACGACCTGCTGGAACTGCTGGATGCACTCTCGCTACGCGAGGCCGTGCTTGCGGGCTTCGACTGGGGCGCGCGCGCGGCCTGTATAGTCGCGGCGCTCTGGCCCGGTCGCGTGCGCGCGCTGGTGAGCTGCGCCGGATACCAGATCCAGGACATTGCGGCCGCGATCAAGCCCGCGGACCCGCAGAGCGAGCACCGCTACTGGTATCAGTATTATCTGCACACCGAGCGCGGGCGCGCGGGGCTCGCCGCCAACCGCGCCGAGCTGTGCCGTCTGCTGTGGAAGCTCTGGTCGCCGACCTGGGCCTTCGACGATGCGACCTACGCGCGCAGCGCCGCGTCCTTCGACAACCCCGATTTCGTCGACGTGGCCGTGCACTCCTACCGGCACCGCCACGGCAACGCGGCCGGGGACGCGCGCTACGCCGAGACGGAGGCGCGCCTGGCGGCCCAGCCCGCGATCGAAGTGCCCGCCATCGTGGTGCAGGGCGGCGCCGACGACGTGAACCCGCCGAGCCTCTCGGCCGGGCACGCGAAATATTTTCGCGGCCGCTACGAGCGCCGCGTGTTCGACGGCGTCGGCCACAATCCGCCGCAGGAGTCGCCGCGCGCGTTCGCGCAGGCGGTCATGGACGCGGCCGCCTGACAGCCTGCGTTCGTCGCGGGGGGCGGGCGCCGCGCGCGGGGGTGTAAGATTGGGCACAGGCCATATTTCATGCCGCGCGGCGCGCGCGCTAAACACTGGAGGATGATCGATGCAGAACAAGGCGGACTGGGTATTTCGGCTGAACGGCGATGAGCGCGGCATCCAGCGCAAGCTCGCCGAGGGCGTGACAACGTCCATTTTTCCGGGCGAGAACGTGATGCTTTCGGTGGTGCGCGTGGAGCCGAACGCCACCGGCAGCGTGCACAGCCACCCCGAGGAGCAATGGGGCGTGCTGCTCGAAGGGCGCTGCACGCGCATCCAGGGCGGCGTGGAAGTGGAGGCGGTCGCGGGCGAGTTCTGGCACACGCCGGGCGGCGTCGCCCACGGCGTGCGCACCGGCAAGGAAGGCGCGGTGATCCTCGACATCTTCAGCCCGCCGCGCGCCGAATACCGGCAAAAGGGCGAGGGCTTCGGCAAGGCGGTGCTGCAGGAGGGCTGAGCCGCCCGCTACTTCACCAGCTGCTTGCGTATCTCCAGAAGTTCGCGCCGGCGCGCGGCGCCGGCCCTGGGGTAGCTCATGCGCAGGCCCTTCAGCGTGTCGACCACGATTTTCGCGATGATCAGGCGCGCGTTCTCCTTGTCGTCGGCGGGCACGGCGTACCAGGGCGCGTCGCGCGTGCTGGTCGCGCGCATGCAGTCCGCGTAGGCGCGCATGTACTGCTTCCAGAATTTGCGCTCCTCGATGTCGGCGAGGCTGAATTTCCAGTTCTTGTCCGGTTCGTCTATGCGCTCGAGAAAGCGCTTGCGCTGCTCCTCCTTGGATAGATGCAGGAAGAACTTGACGACGCGCGTGCCGTTGCGGTGCAGGTGCGCCTCGAGATCGACGATGGAGCGGTAGCGCTCGCGCCAGACGGCCTTCTCGTCGAGCAGCTCCGTCGGCAGGCCCTGGCCGCGCAGGATTTCCGGGTGCACGCGCACGATCAGCACTTCCTCGTAATAGGAGCGGTTGAATATGCCGATGCGTCCGCGCTCGGGCAGCGCCTGCGTGGTGCGCCAGAGAAAATCATGGTCGAGCTCGGTCGCGCTCGGATGCTTGAAGCTGAACACCTGGCAGCCCTGCGGGTTGACGCCGGACATCACGTGGCGGATCGCGCCGTCCTTGCCCGCGGCGTCCATGGCCTGGAAGATCAGCAGCAGGGCGTAGCGGTCGGAGGCGTAGTGCAGGCGCTGCAGCTCGGCCAGCTGTTCGACCTGCTCGGCGAGCAGCGCCTGATACTGCTCCTTCGACTTGTAGATCGGTTTCACCCGCGTAGGCCATTTCTTCAGGTCGAGCTTTTTCCCCGCGCGCACGCGGAAATCGTCGGTGTCGATGTTCATGCTGGTTCCTTTCTGCGTGTCCCGGCCGCACCGGCCGGCGTCACGGCCTTGTCCGGCCCCCGTGCGGCACATTCTCCCCCGAATCGCCGGGCTCTGGTATCGTGGCGCATCGTCGTTGAGCAGGCCGACGCATGCGCACCAACAGCTTCAGCCGCACTGGACTCGCGATTTTCGCCGTCGCCGGCCTCCTGGTCCTGGGGCTATGGATCGCGATCGCGTCCGTACTGCGGACGTCGGAGCGCGACGTGGTTGAAAGGGCGGATGTCGCGGGGGCCAATATCGCGCGCAGCATGGCCGAGCACCTGGCGACTTCGGTGCGCGCCATCGACCTGGTGCTGCTGCACCTGCGCGACGATTGGGTTGCCAGCAACCTGCCTTTCCCCGACCAGGTTGCGCGGTACCAGGAACACCTCAAGCGCGAGAACGTCACCCAGGTAATCATCACCAGCGCGGACGGCCTGGTCGCCTACAGCAGCCTGCCGGGATTTCAGGGCGTCGACGTTGCGGACCAGCCGTTCTTCCTGATACACAAAGATGGCGCGCGCGAACTGCAGATCGGCGCGCCCCTGGTCGACACGGCTTCGAAGCAACTGACGATCAAATTCACGCGGCCCATCTACGATGGACTGAACCGCTTCGCCGGCGTGATCGCGCTGTTGCTGCCGCCGCCGGGATTGGCGCGCATTTACGAAGACATCGATCTTGGCGCAGGGAACGTGGTCAGTCTGGTGCGCGCCGACGGGCAG
>DKBI01000171.1 GCA_002451175.1 Betaproteobacteria bacterium UBA6904 | reverse complement strand
TACACGCCGCTCACCGCCTGCCGCCTCGCCGAGGCGATGCTCGAGGCGGGCGTGCCGCGCGGTTTTCTCCAGGTGCTGATCGGCAGCGCGCCGGTTGCCGACGGCCTGCTCGCCGATTCGCGCGTGCGGTTCTTCGCGTTTACCGGCAGCACCGAGGTCGGGCGCAAGATCCAGCAGGCGGCGGGGCTGCGGCGCACGCAGATGGAGCTGGGCTCCATCGCGTGCACCATCCTCTGCGACGACGCGCGGCTCGACAAGGCGCTGCCGAAAGTGGCCGGCGCCGGTTATCGCAAGGCCGGGCAGGTCTGTACCTCGGTGCAACTGCTGCTGGTGCACGCGTCGATCCAGGGCGAAGTCGAGTCGCGGCTCGCATCGCTGGTGCGCGCGCTGCCCTACGGCGATCCGTACCAGCCGGAGACCGCGGTGGGCCCCGTCATCAGCGAGGCGGACGCGATCCGCATCGAGCGCTGGATCGAGGAGGCGATCGCGCGCGGCGCGCAGCGCCTGGCGGGCGGCGCGCGCCAGGGCAGCGTCGTGCCGCCCACGCTGCTCACCGCCATCGACGACACGATGAGCGTCGGCTGCCGGGAGATCTTCGGCCCCGTCGTCTGCAGCGTGCCGTTCCGCACGCTGGACGAGGCGATCGCCCGGGTCAACGCCACCCCGTACGGGCTCGCCACGGGCATCTTCACGAACCGCATCGACGAGGCGTTCGCGGCGGCGCAGCGCCTCGAGGTCGGCGGCGTGCACATCAACGAGACGTCGAGCTCGCGCGTCGACCTGATGCCCTACGGCGGCTCGAAGGACAGCGGCTTCGGTCGCGAAGGACCGCGCTACGCGGTGCACGAAATGACCGAAGAACGCATCATCACCCTCACCCTCAGCTAGCGGGAGCACCACCATGCCCAGAATGAAAGGCGGCGAACTGATCGCCGAGTACCTGGTGCGGCAGAAGGTGCCGTACATCTTCGGCATCTGCGGCCACGGCAACGTCGGCATCCTGGATCCGCTCTACGCGATGCGCGACAAGCTGCGGCTGGTCTCGCCGCGCCATGAGCAATGCGCCGGTCACATGGCCGACGGCTACTTCCGCGTCAAGCACCAGCCGGTCGCCACGCTGACCTCGACGGGACCGGGTTCGGCGAACCTCGTGATGTCGCTCGCCACGGCGCTGTCGGACTCCTCGGCGTTCCTCGCCATCACCTCGAACGTGCCGACCTCGCAGGCCAACCGCGCGCCGTTCCAGGAAATCTACAAGCACAACCAGTCGGACTTCCCGGCGGTCGTGCGCCCGGTGGTGAAGCGCGCGTTCCAGCCCACGCGCGTCGACATGCTGCCGCTCGCGCTGCGCCAGGGATTCGACACCATGGTCACCGGCCGCCCGGGGCCGGTGAACATCGACGTCCCCTACAACGTGTACCAGGAGGAGGACGAGGTCGCCGTGCCGGAGCCGTCGCACGTCTTCGGTCAGCACCGGCCGGGCGCCTCGGAGGCCGACCTCGCCCGGGCCGTGGACCTGCTCGCCGATGCGATGCGCCCGGTGATCTTCATCGGCCACGGTGCGACGCTGTCGGAGGCCGGCCCCGAACTCGCGCAGCTGCAGAGGACGTACGGCATTCCGGTCATCACGTCGCCCAACGGCATGGGTTGCGTCCCGGCGGACGATCCGCTCACGCTCGGGTTCATCGGCCGCAACGGCGCCTACCCGGCCAACCAGGCCGGGCGTCACGCCGACCTGGTGATCACCATCGGCACGCGCTTCGACGACCGCTCCTCGTCGAGCTGGCACCCGGGTTACTCGTGGAACTTCCCGAAGACGAAGCTGATCCACGTCGACCTCGATCCGCAGGAGCTCGGCCGCAACTATCCGCCCACGCTCGGCGTCATCGCCGATGCCAAGGTGTTCGCCGCGCAGCTCCTCGGGGCGCTCGGGCTGCGCGAGCAGCGCGGCGCGGCGCGCCTGAACCACCAGTACGCCGAGTGGCGTGCCGAAGTCGCCGCGTGGCAGTCGGAATGGGAAGCCTACGTGCGCCCGAACTTCGGCAAGCTGACGACGCCGCTGCGGCCCGAGTACGTCGTGGACGCGATGCAGCGGGTGCTGCCCGACGACGCAATCCTGACCTGCGACTCCGGCGTGCACCACAACTGGTTCATGCAGTTCTGGAGGCCGAAGCGCGCGCAGAGCATGCTCAACAGCTGGGGCTACTCGTCCATGGGCTTCGGCGTATGCAGCGTGATGGGCGCGCAGCTCGCCGCGCCCGAGCGGCCGTGCATTTCGGTCTGCGGCGACGGCGGCTTCTCCATGACGCCGTACGTCGTCGCCACGGCGGTGGAGTACGACCTGCCGTGCATCTGGATCGTGTGGAACAACTTCGCGTGGGCGGCGATCCGCGACATTCAGTACGGGATGTTCGGCGGTCGCGAACTGGGCACCGCGTTTCGCAGGGAGAACACGAAGCCCTACAACCCGGATTTCGCGGCGTGGGCACGGGCCTGCGGTGCCGACGGTGTCACGATCACGAAGAGCGAGGACCTCGCGGGCGCCCTGCAGCAGGCGATCCGCAACAAACGCCCGTGCGTGCTCGACGTGCACGTGGATGCGGAGGTGCGCCCGCCCTCGACCGGCACCTGGCAGCTGCCACCGACGCCGTACAAGGAACCCGCGTTCGGCAAGCCGTGGGTGGCGTGAGGCGATTAGGATAGACGGGTGAACGTCTCGGAAGTCATCGTCGGGTACCTGAAGGCGGCCGGCATCGGGCACGTCTTCGGCTATCCGGGCGATCCGTCGGTCGAACCGCTGGAGGCGATGCGCCAGGCGGGCATCGAGTTCGTCCTCGGACGCCGCGAAGGCACCGCCGGGCTGATGGCGCAGGCCTACGGCACGCTCACCGGCCGGCCGGGCGTGTGCCTGTCGACGCTGGGGCCGGGTTCGTCGAATCTGGTCAATGCGGTGGCCAACGCCTGGCTCGATCGCGTGCCGATGCTGGCCATCTCCGGCCAGATCGAGGGCAAGCGGGAGCCGTTCTTCACGCACCAGGTGCTGGACCACAACCGGCTCTTTTCGCCGGTGAGCAAGTGGACGACGGCGATCCGCCCGGACACCGTGGCGACGCAGATGCGCAAGGCGTTGCGGATCGCGGCTGCCGAGCGGCCGGGGTCGGTGCATCTCACGACCGGGGCCGACGTCGTAGGCGCTACAGCGAGCGATGACCGGATCGTGTTGCCGCCGACGCGCGAGGCACATTCCGCGCAGGTGTTTGCCGCGCCGGGCGTCGACGCGGACGCGGTCGGGCGGCTGAAGGCCGCGCGGCGGCCGATCGTGCTCGCCGGCATCGGGGCGATGCGCGCCGGCGCGACGCCGGCGCTCGTGCGGTTCGC
>DKBI01000090.1 GCA_002451175.1 Betaproteobacteria bacterium UBA6904 | reverse complement strand
CCGACGATCTGCACCGCCGGGTTCCGCTCCTTGAAGAAGCGGCTGCAGCCCATGATCGTGCCGGTCGTGCCCATCGACGAAACGAAATGCGTGATGCGGCCGTCGGTATCGCGCCAGATCTCCGGCGCCGTGCTTTCGTAGTGCGCCAGCGGGTTATCGGGATTGGCAAACTGATCCAGCATGATTCCCTGGCCCTCGCGCACCATCTGCTCGGCGAGATCGCGCGCGCCCTCCATGCCGCCCTTCTGCGGCGTGAGGACGATCTCGGCGCCAAAGGCGCGCATCGTCTGCCGGCGCTCGATCGAGAGATGCTCGGGCATGACGAGGACCATGCGGAAGCCGCGGATCGCGGCCGCCATCGCGAGGCCGATCCCGGTGTTGCCGGAGGTGGGCTCGATCAGCGTGTCGCCCTTGCGGATCTCGCCGCGCGCCTCGGCGCGCCGGATCATGGACATCGCCGGCCGGTCCTTGACCGAGCCCGCCGGATTGTCGCCCTCGAGCTTCGCGAGAATGACGTTCCCGCGGCGAGCGGCCTCAGCGCCCGGCAGCCGCTGCAGGCGCACCAGCGGCGTGTTGCCGATGAAGTCCTCGAGCGTGCGCGTCATTGCGCGAGCAGATCCTGCACGTAGGCCGCGACGCCCTGCTCGACGCTCTGGAACGCGCCGGCGTAACCCGCCGCCCGCAGCTGCGCGAGATCCGCCTGCGTGTAGCTCTGGTACTTGCCGAGCAGCTGCGGCGGGAACGGGACGTACTCGACCAGCCCCTGCGCCACGAGTTCGGGCAGCGCCAGCGCCGCCTCGCCACGCGCGGCGCGCACCGTGTTCACCACGGCGGTCGCGATGTCGTTGAAGCTCTGCGCGCGTCCCGTGCCGCAGTTGAAGACGCCGGAGACGTCGCCGTGCTCGAGGAAGTGCAGATTGACCGCCACGACGTCGTCGACGTGCACGAAATCGCGCCGCTGCTCGCCGTCGCCGTAGCCGTCCGAGCCGACGAAGAGCTTCACCTTGCCCTCCGCGCGGAACTGGTTGAAGGCGTGGAATGCCACCGACGCCATGCGCCCCTTGTGGCGCTCGTTCGGCCCGTACACGTTGAAATAGCGCAGGCCGATGATCTGCGCCGAGCGCCCCGCGAAGCGCTGGCGCACGTGCTGGTCGAAGAGGAACTTCGAGTAGCCATAGACGTTGAGCGGCCCCTCGTTCGCCCGGGCCTCGGCGAACACCCGCCCGGCGCCGTACACCGAGGCGGACGACGCATAGAGGAACGGCACCTCCTCGTCCTGGCACCAGTCGAGCAGCGCGCGCGAGTAACGGTAGTTGTTGTCCATCATGTAGCGGCCGTCGTTCTGCATCGTGTCGGAGCACGCGCCTTGATGGAACACCGTCTCCACCGAACCCTCGAACTGGCCCGCGGCGAGGCGCTCCAGGAAATCGCGCTTGTCGAGGTAGTCCAGGATTTCGCAATCGACCAGGTTGCGGAACTTGTCCGCGCTCTGCAGATTGTCGACGGCGAGGATGTCGCTGATGCCGGCGCGGTTGAGCGCCGCCACCAGCCGCGAGCCGATGAAACCGGCCGCGCCGGTCACGATGGTGGTCATTGCAGTTCCTCTGCGAAAACTTCCTCCCGCGTCGCGACCGCGACGCCCAGCTTGCCGACGACGATCCCGGCGGCCCGGTTGGCGACGCGCATGGCAAGGCCGAGATCCGCGCCCGCGCCGAGCGACGCGCCCAGCGCGGCAATCACCGTGTCGCCGGCGCCGCTCACGTCGTAGACCTCGCGCGCCTCGGCCTTGACGTGGCGGGCGGCGCGCGCCGTGTAGAGCGTCATGCCCTGCTCCGAGCGCGTCAGGAGCAGCGCCTCGAGCCCGAGGCGGCGGCGCAGCGCCTGCGCGCGGCGCTCGAGGTCCGGCTCGCTGCGCCAGCGACCCACGACCTCGCGCAGCTCCGCGCGGTTGGGCGTCATGACGTGCGCGCCGCGGTAGCGCGCGTAGTCGTCGCCCTTGGGGTCGACGAGCACGGTCTTGCCCGCCGCGCGCGCCAGCCGGATCATGCGCGCGATGTGCGCGAGCCCGCCCTTGCCGTAGTCCGAGAGGATCACCACGTTGCACCAGGGCAGCGCCGCGCGAAACTCCGCGAGCTTCGAGGCGAGCACCTCGCGCGACGGCGCCTTCTCGAAGTCGATGCGCATGAGCTGCTGCTGCCGCCCGATGACGCGCAGCTTGACGGTCGTGGACATGGCGCCGTCGCGCTGCAGGCTGGCGCGCACGCCCGATTCGCCGATCAGCTCGGCGAGGCGGGCGCCGGCCTCGTCGCGCCCGACCACCGACAGCAGCCGCGTGCGCGCGCCGAGCGCCGCGCAGTTGCGCGCCACGTTCGCCGCGCCCCCGGGCCGCGCCTCCTCGCGCTCGACGAGCACGACCGGGACGGGCGCCTCCGGGGAGATGCGGGACACGTCGCCGAACCAATAGCGGTCGAGCATCACGTCGCCGACCACCAGCACCTTCGCCTTGCGCAGATCCCCCGGCTTCATGGCTTGCGGCCGATGGGAAAATACTCGAGGCCGTGCGCCGCCACGGCGGCGGGCTCATAGAGGTTGCGCCCGTCGAAGATCGCCGGCGTGCGCAGCCGCGCGCGGATCGCGCCGAAATCGGGGCTGCGGAACTCCTGCCACTCGGTGATGATCGCCAGCGCGTCCGCGCCGTCGAGGCATTCGAGCGCGGAATCGACGATCGCCACGCGCGCCTCCTGCCCGAGCAGCGCGCGCGCCTCGTGACGCGCCACCGGGTCGTAGGCGCGCACGCGCGCCCCCGCCTCGAGCAGGTCCCGGATCAGCGTGAGGCTCGGCGCTTCGCGCAGGTCGTCGGTGTTCGGCTTGAAGGCGAGCCCCCACAGCGCGATGCAGCGGTCGCGCAGATCGCCGGCGAAGCGGGCGCGGATCTTCGCCGTCAGCACGTGCTTCTGCGCCTCGTTGGCGCGCTCCACGGCGGCGAGGACGCCGAGCGGCGCGCCGGCCTCCTGCGCGGTGCGCAGGAGCGCCTTCACGTCCTTCGGAAAGCAGGACCCTCCGAAGCCCGCGCCGGCGTACAGGAAATGGAAACCGATGCGCGGATCCGAGCCGATGCCGCGGCGCACTTCCTCGATGTCGGCGCCGAGCCGTTCCGCGAGGTTGGCGAGCTCGTTCATGAACGAGATGCGCGTCGCGAGCATGGCGTTCGCCGCGTACTTGGTCAGCTCCGCCGAGCGCACGCTCATCAGCATGAGGCGCTCGTGATTGCGCTGGAACGGCGCATACAGCTCGCGCAGCAGGCGCATCGCGCGCTCGTCGTCGGCGCCGACGACGATCCGATCCGGCCGCATGAAATCCTCGACCGCCGCGCCTTCCTTGAGGAACTCCGGGTTGGAGACGACGCTGAACTCGTGGCGGACGCCGCGCGCGGCCAGCTCCTCCGCCACCGCGGCGCGCACCCGGTCCGCCGTGCCGACGGGAACCGTGGACTTGTCGACGATCACGCGATAGCCGTCCATGTGGCGGCCGACCGCGCGCGCGGCGGCGACCACGTACTGCAGGTCCGCCGAGCCGTCCTCGCCCGGGGGCGTGCCGACCGCGATGCACTGCAGGACGCCATGCGCCACGCTGGCCGCCGCGTCCGTCGAAAACGTCAAGCGCCCCGCCGCGCGGTTGCGCCGCACGACCGCCTCGAGGCCCGGCTCGTAGATCGGTATGCGGCCCGCGTTGAGCGCGCCGATCTTGGCCTCGTCCACGTCCAGGCAGAACACGTGGTTGCCCACGTCCGCCAGGCAGGCGCCGGTCACCAGACCCACGTAGCCCGTGCCGATGATGGTGATGTTCATGGGTTCCTAGGGTGCCAGATCGAATTCCTCGGTGCGGCGCGGCGGGTAGGTCTCCCAGCCGCCGCAGCCCGGGCAGCGCCAATGGAACTGGCGCGCCTTGAAGCCGCAATTCTCGCAGCGAAAGCGCGCGAGCTTGCGCGTGTGGCTGTGAACCAGGTTCTTGACGAGCTCGAGGTCGCGCCGCCGCTCGGGATGCGCGTCGCCGACGATTTGCGCCTCGATCAGCCGGTCGAGCCCCAGCAGCGTCGGGTTGCGCCGCAGCTCGTCGCGCACCAGCCGGTACGCGGCGCCCGCGCCTTTCGCCTCGAGCGTGTACTGGAACGCCGCGTCGAGCAGATCGAGCGACGGGTAGCGCTCGAGAAAGTCGGCGAGCAGCGTCAGCCCCTCGTCGAGGCGGCCGGCGTCGCGGTGCGCCTCCAGGAGGCGCTGGGCGACGAGCGCGAGATACGGCGGGCTCTGGGTCTCGATCCGCTTCCAGGTCTCGATGGCGCGCTCGTGCTGGCCGGCGGTGCGCTCCAGGTCCCCCAGCAGCACCAGGGCGCGCACGCATTTGCGATGCACCTGCAGCGCCTCCTCCAGATGCGCGCGCGCCGCCTCCGGCCGCGAATTCGCCGCCTCGCTCGCCGCCAGCTCGCAGAGAAACTGCGCGACGTCGCGCGCGCGGGATTCGCCGGTCTCCGCCTCGATGCGCCGCGCCATGGCGATCGCCTTCGGCCAGTCCTTCTCGGTCTGGTAGATGTCCAGGAGCGAGACGCGGGCCTGCGCCGCGTGCGTGCCTTCGCCGAGCCGCGCGAACATCTCCTCGGCGCGATCGAGAATCCCCGCCTTCATGTAATCCACGCCCAGCTCGAAGAGCGCATTCGTGCGCTGCTCGGCGCCGAGATCGGTGCGCTCGACGAGGTTCTGGTGCATGCGGATCGCGCGGTCGAACTCGCCGCGGCGGCGAAACAGGTTGCCGAGCGCGAAGTGCAGGTCCACGGTGGCCGGATCGACCTTCACCACCTCGATGAACGCCTCGATGGCCTTGTCGGGCTGCTCGCTGAGGAGGAAATTCAGCCCCTTGAAGTACGAGCGCGGCAGCGCGCGCGACTCGCGCAGGAGGTGGCGAATGTCGATGCGCGCCGCGAGCCACCCCAGGCCGAAGAACAGCGGGAAACCCAGCAGCCACCAGTACTCGAATTCCATTGCGACCCGGTCCTCGCGTGGCTCAGGTATCGGCGGCCGGCGGCGCTTCGTCCGCCGCCTCCGGGACGGGACGCGCGGCAGCGGCGCGCTTCAGCCGGCCGATCTCGCGCCGCTGCCGGAACACCCGGCTCAGGGCCGCCGCCAGCCCGAACAGCGCGCCGGCGGCGAAGAACGCCAGCAGCAGCGCAATCAGCGGCAGCTGCCAGGACAGATCGAAATAGAACCGCAGCGTGACGGGATCCGCGTTCTTGGCCGCCAGCGCGAGCAGGAAAAGGAACGCCGCGAGGCGGACCGTCCAGGTGAGCAGGCGCATCACGACCGTCGGTTCCGGGGCGGAGCGTCCCCGGACCCGGCGCTACGCCTTCATGGCAGGAGGTTGCTCCGCGGCGGCGGCCTCCAACGCGTCCACGCGCTCGCGAAGCTCCTTGCCCGCCTTGAAATGCGGCACGTACTTCTCGGGCACCTGCACCTTCTCGCCGGACTTCGGGTTGCGGCCGATCCGCGGCGGGCGGTAATTCAGCCCGAAGCTGCCGAAGCCGCGGATCTCGATGCGACTGCCTTCCACGAGCGCATGCGTCATCGCATCGAGAACCATCTTGACCGCGTACTCCGTGTCTTTCGCGACCAGCTGCGGGTAGCGCAGCGCGAGCCGCGCAATCAGTTCGGACTTGGTCATCGCGAGTCGCCGCCGTGGAGATCGGGAGTGCCCTACTCCTGCGGCCCGCCGCCGCCCTTGTCGAGCTTGGCGCGCAGCAGGGCCCCGAGGTTGGTGCTGCCCGCGGCGCTGGCCGCGCTTTCCGTGCGCAGCTGCTTCATCGCCTCGGTTTCTTCCGCCAGGTCCTTGGCCTTGACCGACAGGTTGATGGAGCGGTTCTTGCGGTCGACGTTGGTGATCATGGCCTGCACGACGTCGCCTTCCTTCAGGAAGCTGCGCAGGTCTTCCACCCGGTCGCGCGCGTACTCGGAGGCGCGCAGGTAGCCCTCGATCTCCGGCGTCAGCGCCACCGTCGCGCCCTTGGCGTCCACCGCCTTCACCGTGCCCTGCACGACGCTGTTCTTGTCGTGCGCGGCGATGAAGTTGGTGAACGGGTCGCCGCCGAGCTGCTTGACGCCGAGCGAGATGCGCTCGCGCTCGACNNATCTCGGAGACGTGCACCAGGCCCTCGATGCCCGCCTCGATCTCGACGAACGCGCCGTAGTCGGTGAGGTTGGTGACCTTGCCGAACAGGCGCGTGCTCTGCGGATAGCGGCGCGCGATGCCGACCCAGGGATCCTCGCCCAGCTGCTTGAGACCGAGCGAAACGCGGTTCTTCTCGGCGTCGAACTTGAGCACCTTGGCGGTGACCTCGTCGCCGACGTTGACGACTTCCGTCGGGTGCTTGACGCGGCGCCAGGCGAGATCCGTGATGTGCAGCAGGCCGTCGATGCCGCCGAGATCCACGAACGCGCCGTA
>DKBI01000149.1:21611-24951 GCA_002451175.1 Betaproteobacteria bacterium UBA6904 | reverse complement strand
CCAGGGCTACGAGTTCCACACCTCGGTGGGCAACGTCGCCGACTGGGCCTCGACCGTCGAGGCCTTCACCAAGGCCGTCGCCGAGCACGGCCCCATCGACGTGCTCGTCAACAATGCCGGTTCGTCCATTCGCGGCCCGTTCCTCGAAACGACCGACGCGCAGTTCAAGGATGACATAGAGCTGAAGGTCTTCGGCGCGATGCGTTGCGCCCGCAGTGCCATCCCGCACATGCGCAGCCAAGGCGGCGGCCGCATCATCAACATCACCAACATCGGCGCCAAGCAGCCGCGCGCGAAATCCATGCCGACCACGGTCACGCGCGCCGCCGGACTGGCGTTCACCAAGGCGCTGTCCAAGGAGTTCGCCCCGCACCGGATCCTGGTGAACACCATATGCATAGGACTGGTGCGCGCCGGCCAGCACGAGAAGAAGGCGTCCAAGGCGGGGATCGCGCTCGAGCAGTTCTACGACAACCTGGCGAAAGACATCCCGCTGGGACGGGTGGGGCGCGCGGAAGAGGTGGCCAACGCCATCGCCTTTCTCGCTTCGGACGCGGCGAGCTATATCACCGGCAGCAGCCTCAATCTGGACGGCGGCAGCTCGGCCGTGTTGTAGTTGGAATATTCGGCTTCGCAAGAATTACGGAGGGGCACCATGGGCAAGGGATTCGATCTCAGCGGCCGGGTCGCGATTGTCACCGGCGGCAACGGCGGCATAGGCCTGGGCATGGCCACGGGACTGGCGCAGGCCGGTGCGGCGGTACTGGTCGCGGGACGCAACGCCGCGAAGAACGCCGCGGCGGTCAAAGCGCTGCAGGCGCTGGGCGCGCAGGCCGCGGCGGCCGAAGCCGATGTGACCGTGCAGGCGCAGTGCGGCGCCCTGATCGAGACCGCCCTCGGCAAGTTCGGACGGCTGGACATACTCGTCAACAACGCCGGCATCAACATCCGCAAGCAGCCGCAGGAATACACGCTGGAAGAGTGGAAATCGGTGCTGGACACCAATCTCACCAGCGCGTTTCTCTGCAGCCAGGCCGCGTATCCCGCCATGCTCAAGGCGGGCGGCGGCAAGATCATCAACATCGGTTCGATGCTGTCCATATTCGGCGCCGCATTCACCGGCCCGTACGGCGCGAGCAAGGGCGGCATCGTGCAGCTGACCAAGTCGCTTGCCTGCGCCTGGGCCAAGGACAACATCCAGGTGAACGCGGTGCTGCCCGGCTGGATCGATACCGAACTCACGCGCCAGGCGCGCAAGGACGTCCCGGGCCTGCACGAGCGCGTGCTCGCGCGCACGCCCGCGGGCCGCTGGGGCGACCCCGCGGATTTCGGCGGAGTGGCGGTGTTCCTGGCGGCCAGCGCGTCCGATTTCCTCACCGGCACTGCCATACCGGTCGACGGGGGGTATTCCTCGCAAGTCTAGGCAGGCGGATCCGGTTGCAAGCGTGCGCGGCCAGGCATAAAATTGGAACCATGGTTCAAAGTTTGAATGCTGGTTCCAGTCGAACCGTCTCGGAGCGCGTGCGGCGCAAGAGCGAGGCGCGGCGGCTGGACATCCTGCGCGCTGCGGCGCGGGTGTTCCGCCGCAGCGGCGTGGCCGCCGCGGGCATGCGTGAAATCGCCGAAGAGGCGGACCTATCGCCCGGCAACCTCTATTACTATTTCGCCGGCAAGGACGAGTTGCTGTTCTTCTGCCAGGACCGCACCGTCGACCTGATGCTGGAGGCCGCCGAAGCGGCGCGCGCTTCGACCATGCCGGTGGCCGACCAGGTGCGTGCCGTGATCCGCGCGCACCTGCACTACACGCTGGAAGAACTCGAGGGCGCGAGCGCGCACCTCGAAATCGACATGCTGGCAGAAGACCTGCGCAAGACCCTGATCACAAAGCGCGACAAATACGAGCAGGCGCTGCGCGCGCTGATCGTCAAAGGCGTCAAGCGCGGCGAATTCGCAGCCTGCGACGCCGCGCTGGTTGCGCGCGCCATGCTCGGTGCGCTCAACTGGGCTTCGCGCTGGTACCGTCCCGAGGGGGCGCAGAGCGTCGCCGCGATCGCCGAGGGGCTCGCCGACTATCTGGTGCGCGGCATCGCCGCCGCACCGCAATCGAACACCGCGCCCGCGAGGGCGCATCCCGGAGGCCGAAAATGAACACTGTCCTGAACAAGGTCGAACATCGCAATGCGCACATCACCCTGCGCGTCAACGGCGAGGAGGTCGAGGTCTCGTTTGCACCCTACAAGACCCTGCTCGAAGTGCTGCGCGAGGACCTGGATCTCACCGGCACCAAGCACGGCTGCGAACTGGGTGAATGCGGCGCCTGCGCCGTGCTCGTCGACGGAAAGCCGCTCTTGTCCTGCCTCAAGCTCGCGATCGAGTGCGACGGCTGCTCGATCGAGACCGTCGAAGGCCTGGCAGAGGGGCCGGAACTGCATCCGCTGCAGGAGGCGTTCTCCGACCTGGGCGGCTCGCAATGCGGCTACTGCACGCCGGGCGTGCTGATGACGGCGAAGGGGCTGCTCGATGCGGAGCCCAATCCCAGCCGCGAGCGCATCAAGGAGGCGATGTCGGGCAATCTGTGCCGCTGCACCGGCTATCAGCAGATCGTCGAATCGGTGGAGCAGGCGGCGCGCGCCATCAATGAACGGAGGGCCAAGGCATGAGCACCGCGAAGAAACTCGATGTCATCGGCCATGCGCGCCGCCGCGTCGACGGGCGCGCCAAGGTGACCGGGCAGCTGCGCTACGCCGACGACCTGAAGCTGCCGCGCATGCTGCACATGAAGCTGCTGCGCTCGCCGCATCCGCACGCGCTGATCGAGGCGATCGACGTCGAACGCGCCAGGGCGCATCCGGGCGTGCACCTGGTGCTGACGGGCAAGGATTTCCCCGTGCCCTTCGGCATCATGCCGGTGGCGCAGGACGAGCATCCGCTGGCCCCCGAGCGCGTGCGCTACGTCGGCGATCCGGTGGCGGCAGTCGTGGCGAAGGACGAACAGACGGCCGCCGAGGCGCTGGGTTTGATCGAAGTGAAGTACAAGGCGCTGCCCACCATCGCGACGCCGGAAGAGGGACTGGCGCAGCCGGAGGCGCGCATCCACGACTACACCGACGCGGGCAACATCCACCGCAACCAGGCCTTCGAGTTCGGCGACGTGGAAGAGGCGCTCGCCGCGTCCGACCACGTGTTCGAGGATATCTTCTTCTACGAAGGCAACACCCACATGCCCATGGAGCAGCACGCCTCGCTCGCGCTGAACGAAGGCGACGGCAAGCTGACGCTGTGGTCGAGCACGCAGGATCCGCATTACCTGCACCGCCAGCTCGCGCGCGTGCTGCAGATG
>DKBI01000149.1:0-21584 GCA_002451175.1 Betaproteobacteria bacterium UBA6904 | reverse complement strand
CGGCGGCGCCTACGGCTCGCACGGGCCGGCGAGCACCTTCTATACCGGCGTGTTGACGCCGCTCACCTACGAGCTGCCGCGCTTCAAGTTCGACGCCTGCAGGGTGTTCACCAACAAGCCCGCCTGCGGCCCCAAGCGCGGCCACGGCACGCCGCAGCCGCGCTTCGGCCAGGAAGTACAGCTCGACAAGATTGCGGAAAAACTCAAGCTCGACCCGGCGGATCTGCGCCTCAACATGGTGACCAAGGCCAACACGCTTACGGCGAGCTGGCTCAAGATCGGCAGCAACGGCCTCGCCGAATGCATACGCCAGGTGGTCGCGGGCTCGGGCTGGAAGCAAAAGCACGGCAAGCTGCCGCAGGGCCGCGGCGTCGGCATCGCCTGCAGCTCCTACATGACCGGCGCGGGGGTGTCGATCTACTGGAACAAGATGCCGCACACCGGGGTGCAGCTCTCGCTGGATCGCAGCGGCCAGGTGACGGTGTTCTGCGGGGCGACCGAGGTCGGCCAGGGCTCGGACGACGTGCTCGCCGCGGTGGTCGCCGAAACCCTGGGCATCAGCACCAAGGAAGTGCGCTGCGTCACCGGCGATACCGGCATTACGCCGATCGACCTGGGTTCGTATTCCAGCCGCGTCACGCTGATGATGGGCAATGCCGCGCTGCAGGCGGCAGGGCGTGCGCGCGACATGCTGGTCACGGCGGCCGCCGAGCAGCTCGAAGTCGCGCCCGCTGACATCGTGCTCTCGCGCGGGCGCGTGTTCGCTGCGGGCGACGCGTCCAAGACCATGAGCTTCGCCGAAGCCGTGGTCTACGCCGAAACCAAGTACGGCACCCTGGGCACGGTGGGCTCCTACACGCCGCCCAAGCCGCCGGGGAAATTCAAGGCGGCAGGCGTGGGTCCGTCGCCCGCGTATTCCTACTCCGCCTGCGTAGTCGAGGTGGAAGTCGACGAACACACGGGCTGGATCAACGTACCCAAGATCTGGGTCGCGCACGACATCGGCCGCGCGCTGAATCCGACGCTCGCGCGCGGCCAGGTCATAGGCGGCATCTACATGGGCCTGGGAGAAGCACTGATGGAGGAACAGGTGTTCCGGCGCCTGCCGCCGAAACTCTCCAACGCGCTGGTGCACAAGATTCCGTCCCTGCTCGAATACAAGAGCATCACCTCGCTCGAAATGCCCGAGGTCGAGGTGTTCCTGGTCGAAGATCCCGACCCGAATTGCCCCTTCGGCGCGAAGGAAGTCGGCCAGGGGCCGCTGCTGCCGGTGATGCCGGCCGTGGCCAACGCGGTGTTCGACGCGGTGGGCGTGCGCATAGACGAAGTGCCCATTACGCCGGAAAAAATCCTGCGCGCCCTGCATCTGAAGCGCGAAGGCAAGAGCCCGCGCGTGGGGCCGGAGCGCTTCCCTGAAGTGCCCTACGTCGAGCCGACGTTCGTGATTCCGCCCGGCGAGGGCGGCGACGGCACCGAAAGCAAGCCGCCGCAGCGCAAAGCGGCCAAGGCCGCGGAAAGGGCCGCATCATGATGCGCCTGCCGTGGTTCAAACACGCGTCGCCGACCAGCGTGGCGGAAGCCGCGCGCATCCTCGCGGGCGAGGGCCCGCGCGGCATGCTCATCGCCGGCGGCACCGACCTGCTGCCCAATATGAAGCGGCGCCAGCAGACGCCGGCGACCCTGATTTCGCTCAGCCGGGTCGAAGGCCTCAAGCACATTGCCAACGGTTCCGGCCTCAGGCTGGGCGCCGGACTCACGCTGACCGAGGTCGTGGAGAGCAAAGCCGTGCGCGAACAATACCGCGGCCTGTGGCAGGCGGCGGCACAGGTCGCGTCGCCGCATTTGCGCAACATGGGGACGCTGGGCGGCAACCTGTGCCTGGACACGCGCTGCAATTACTACAACCAGAACGAAGACTGGCGCGAGGCCATAGGCTATTGCATGAAGAAGGAGGGCAAGACCTGCTGGGTCGCCACCGCGAGCAAGCGCTGCCTCGCAGTGTCCTCGACCGACAGCGCGCCGGCGCTGATCGCGCTGGGCGCAAAAGTGCGTCTGGTTTCGGCCGCGGGCGAACGCGAACTCGCGCTGCCCGAGCTCTACAACAACGACGGCATGGATTACCTGACGCGCAAGCCCGACGAAATCCTGACCGAGGTGATGCTGCCGAAGGCCGAGGGCTGGCGCAGCACCTACTGGAAGCTGCGCCGGCGCGGTTCTTTCGATTTTCCGCTGCTCGGCGTGGCGGTGGCGGCGCGTGCCGCGCCCGATGGCTGCATCGAGGAACTGCGCCTGGTCCTGGGCGCGGTGTCCTCGCAGCCTTTCCTCGCCGGCAAGGCGAGCGACTTCCTGGTCGGCAAGAAACTCTCCGACGAGGTGATCGCGGAGGCCGGCGCGCTGGCGGCCTCGCGAGCCAAGCCCATGGACAATACCGATCTCGACGTCTATTGGCGCAAGGAAGTCGTGCCCAGCTTCGTCGGCTACGCCTTGCGCGAAATCCGCGGCGACGACATGCGCGCGATGCGCATGCGCATCGCGCGGCAGGAGTTGTAGTATCGTAGGCGCTGGAACTGCTTTACTCTGCAGGGAATCAGGCATGCGCATGAAATTCTGGGCTGGCGGACTTGCGTTGACTCTGTTTGCGCTGTGTACGCCCGCGGCCGCTACCCTGGGTGAAGACGCGGATTCGGTGCGCACGGATCGGGCGCGCCTGCAGGCCGGGCTGGAAATCCGCGACGCGGCAAAATTCGCGGTGCACCGGCTGCTGCTGCCTTCGGGTACCACGGTCAGCGAATATGTCTCGCCGGCGGGCATGGTGTTCGCGGTGTCCTGGCAGGGGCCGGAGATACCCGACCTGCAGCAGGTTCTGGGCCGGTACTTCGCGGCCTACGTCGAGGCGGTGAAAAACAGGAATGCGCCCAGCGCGGATCCGTCCGGACTGATGGTGCAGACCGGGGGGCATATGCGCGCCTACTTCGGCAGGGCCTACGTCGCCGGCATGTTGCCGCGGGGTGTCCTGGCGGAAGAGATCGAATAGAGCATGGGCTGCATGCGCAAGTTACCCTCGCTGATTGTTCTTGCGTTCCTTGCGCTGGTGCAGGGTTGCGGAGGCGGGGGCGGAGGCGGGAGTGCGGACGGCGCGGTCGCGCCCACGCCGGCGCCAGCGCCAGCGCCCGCGCCGGCGATCAAACCCGTCCTGCCTACCGACCCGAACTCGCAGCAGATTTCGGTCGAACGCGGGGTCGGCAACAACGTCAACCTGTTGACTACCAGCGTCACCGTGTGCGCGCCGGGCAGCAGTTCCAACTGCCAGACCCTGGACCACATCGTGGTGGATACCGGATCCACCGGGCTGAGGATACTCGCCTCGGCGCTGCAGCCCGCGCTCGCGCAAGCGCTGGTGCAGCAAACGGATGCCGGCGGCATCCCGGTGCTCGAATGCGCGCAATTCGTCGACGGCTATACCTGGGGGCCGGTAAAGCGGGCGGACGTGAGGCTGGCCAGCGAACAGGCGAAATCCCTGGCCTTGCAGGTGATCGGCGATCCGGCCTTCCTCGGGGCGCCGCTACGCTGCGCAGCCACCGGCCCGTCGAAGAACAGCGTGCAGGAGTTGCGCGCCAACGGGATCCTCGGACTGAGCGTGTTCCGGCAGGACTGCGGCAGCGCCTGCACCCTGCCCAACAATCGCGGCATGTATTACGTCTGCAGCGCCTCGATCTGCGTGCAGTCGCCGATCGCCCTGGACCAGCAGGTGCAGAACCCGGTGTCGAAGTTCTCCGTCAACAACAACGGCGTGCTCATCCAGCTGCCGTCGATACCCGGGTCCGGCGCCGAGCGCGCCGACGGACTCCTGGTGTTCGGCATCGGCACGCAGGCGAACAACGCGCTGGGAGGTGCGACCGTGATCGGCGTGGATCCGGCGAGCGGAAATTTCACCACGCGCTACAAAGGCGGCAGCTTGACGACGAGCTTCATAGACAGCGGCTCCAACGGGCTGTTCTTTCCCGATGCCATCGCGGTGTGCACGAGCGCCTCGGCGGCCCCGGGCTTCTACTGTCCGGCATCGACCGTCAACGGGTCCGCCGTCATCGAAGGCCGGAACGGGACCAGCGCAACCATCGCTTTCAGCGTCGCCGATGCGGCGAAACTGCTGACCGACAATCCGAGCTATACCGCGTTCGGCAGCCTGGGCGCGCCGTTCGCGGCGAACAGTTTCGACTGGGGCCTGCCTTTTTTTTACGGCCGCAAGGTGTACACGGCGATCGAGGGCGCGAGCACGCCCGCCGGTCCCGGACCTTATGTCGCGTTTTAGGCCGGGTGCGCGGATGCGCGCATGCGCATAGAGCCGGCCGCACTCGCGTTTGACCCCGAAGGAACGCCCTACTCGCGCACCTATGGCGACGTGTACCACAGTGCGGAGTCGGGTCCGGGTCAGGCGCGGCATGTATTCATCGCCGGCAACGGCCTGCCGCAGAGATGGGCGCAGGCGCGCGTTTTCACCATCGTCGAAACCGGCTTCGGCCTGGGGCTGAATTTCCTCGCCACCTGGCAGCAATGGCGCGCAGACCCAGCGCGCTGCGAGCGCCTGCATTACGTCTCGATCGAAAAGCACCCCTTCGATCGCGCGGCACTGGCGCTGCTGCACCAGCGCTACGGCGAATTCGCGCCGCTCGCGCAGCAGCTGCGAAACGCGTGGCCGGCGCCGCTTGCGGGCCTGCACCGCCTGCATTTCGAGAGCGGGCGGCTGACGCTGACGTTGGCCTTCGCCGACGCCGCCGAACTCGTGCCGCGCCTGCGCCTTTGCGCCGACGCGATTTTTCTCGACGGCTTCGCCCCCCGGCTCAACGAGGAAATGTGGTCGCCGCAGCTGCTGCGCGGGCTGGCGCGGCGCGCGCGCGCCGGGACCACCGTCGCGACTTACTCCAGCGCAGCCGCGGTGCGCCAGGCGCTGGAAGCCGCCGGCTTCGCCATGGAAAAATGTCCAGGCTTCGGGCGCAAGCGCGACATGCTGCGCGGCAGTTATACGCCGCGGCGCACGCAGGCGGCCGCGGGCGAGGGCGGCGAGCGCCGCGCCATCGTGATCGGCGCCGGTATCGCCGGCGCCGCCGTGAGCGAGCGCCTGTCGCAGCGCGGCTGGGGCGTGGACCTGATCGAGAGCCGCGCCCTGCCGTCAACGCAGGCACCGGCCCGCTACGCGGGCGTGTTCCATCCGCACGTTTCGCGCGACGACTGCATCCTGTCGCGCGCCTCGCGCAACGGATTCCTTTACGCCTTGCGGCACTGGCAGGCGCTGGAACAATCGGGGCTGCCGCTGGTCTGGGCGCGCTGCGGCGTGCTGCAACTCTGCGCCGATGCCGTTAGCGAAACGCGCATGATCGCGGCGATTGCGGAACAGGGTTTCCCGACCGACTATGCGCAGTTCTTGGCGCGCGAGGCCGCCGAAGCCCTGGCGGGCGCCGCTCTGGACCGAGGAGGCTGGTGGTTTCCCGGCGGCGGCTGGGTGCGTCCCATGAGTCTGATCGCTGCGCAACTGGGCGCGGCGGGTCCGGCATTGCGTGCGCATTTCGGCACTACGGTGCAGGCCGTCGGCCGCAGCGGCGAACTCTGGGAGGCGCAGGACACCGAGGGCAAGACGATCGCGGCCGCGCCCGTGCTCGTGTTCGCCAATTCGAACGACATGACGCGGCTGGCGCCGGTGGCGCAAACCCTGCAGCAGATACGCGGGCAGGTGAGTTACCTGCCCGCCGGCGGATTGACTGCACCGCGCGTCGTGCTCACCGGCGCAGGCTATGTGCTCCCCGCCGTGGAAGACATGGTGGTGACCGGCAGCACTTACGACCATGGTGACGACGATCCGGAACCCCGCGCGGGCGGCCACGCGGCCAATCTCGCGCGCCTGGCGCAGCTGCTGCCGCAGGCGCGGGTGGCGCTGGACGCGGCCGCGCTCGATGGCGCCGTGGGCTTTCGCTGCGTGGCGCCGGATCATCTGCCGCTGGTGGGCGCGCTGCCCGAACTCGAAGCCGCACGCGCGCAGAAGACGCGGCTCGCCGGCGCGCAATTGGGCGAACTGCCGCGCTGTCCGGGACTCTATTGCGCATCGGGTTTCGCGTCGCGCGGCCTGGTGTGGGCGGCGCTTGCGGGCGAATTGCTGGCCAGCCAGATCGAAGGCGAGCCGCTGCCGTTGGAAGGAGATCTGGTCGACGCGCTCGATCCCGGGCGCTTCGTGCTCAAGCAGGCGCGCCGTGGAACGCTTTGATCGACGGTCCTCGAACCAGGATCGCTTAGCAAACTAAACCGCGAGCCGGCGAGAAGGCGTCCCTGATGTCACGGAACACGCACTGGGTTACCGTCCGCCGGACAGCGTGAGCGTGCTGCCTATCATGTAGGCGGCTTCGCCCGAGAGCAGCCACAGGATCGCCTCGGCGCATTCTTCCGCCGTGCCCAGGCGCCCCATCGGCACCATCGGAATGATGGTTTTGAGGCGCTCGCCCACACCGGCCTCGGCGTGGATCTCGGTCTGTATCAGCCCGGGGCTGATGCCGTTGACGCGTATGCCTTCGGCCGCCACCTCCTTTGCGAGTCCCAGGGTGAAGCTGTTGATCGCGCCTTTGGCGGCGGCATAAGGAATCCATTGATTGGCGCCGCCCAGGGTCGCGGCCAGCGAGGAAACGTTGACGATGGCGCCGCCCGCACCACCGTTCTTGGTGGACATGCGCCGCACCGCCTGCTGCGCGCAGAAAATGGAACCGGTCACGTTGACGTCGAGCACGCGCCGGATGGTTTCGGCATTGAAACTGTCCAGGCGGCCGGCGCGCCCGGTGATGCCGGCGTTATTCACCAGTGCGTTGACCGGTCCGAGTTCGGCGTCGACGCGCTCGAACATCTTAATCACCTCGCCTTCGTTCGCGGTGTCCGCCTGCACCAGGATGGCCTTGCCCCCGTCCGCGCGGATTTGCGCGACGACAGCCTCGGCGCGCGCCTGGTCCTTCAGATAGTTCACGCATACCGCATAGCCGCGCTTCGCGGCGAGCTTCGCCGTCGCCGCGCCGATGCCGCGGCCCGAACCGGTAATGATGGCAACGCCTGACATGGTGTCTTCCCGAAGTTGAATGGATCTCGACAGACTGGCCGCAATCCTAACACCCGGTCGCGGCCCGCGTAGGCCTCGCCGCGCAGCGCGACCTCCGCGTTCGGCTACGGCTGCGCGGGGGCGGCCGCCGCCTGATCCCGGGCGGAACCGCCGGGCAGCGGCTCGACCAGATCGCGGTAGGCATGCCAGCTGGCGTGGCCGATCAGCGGCGTGACCACGACGAGGCCGAAAAACAGCGTAGCGAATCCCAGCGCAGTGAGGGCGGCGATGTATGCCGCCCACAGCAGCAGCGGACCCGGATTCTTGCCGCAGGCGACGAGGCTGGCGATGGCCGCGGTCACCGCATCCGTGTTGCGATCGAGCATCAGCGGCACGGCAATGACGCTGATCGCATACACCAGGAGCGCGAACAGACCGCCGGCGGCGAAGTAAAGCAGTGCGAAAGCGGGTTGTTCGAAGCCGAACACCGCGCGTACGACATCGGCGAAGGACGGCACGCCGCCGTGGTAGGAGAGCGCGAATATCACCATCGAGGCGCGCGCCCAGACCAGCAGTATCACGGCCAGCACCACGGCGAATACGCCGATATTGCCGAGGATGGCGCCCCAGGCGATTCCGCTTGCGCCCAGGCGCGGCGTTTCACCGCGCTCGAGGCGGCGGCTGATGTCGTACAGTCCCATGCACAGGCAGGGACCGAGCAGCAGAAAACCTGTAGCCAAGCCGGCGAACAGCGCGTAGGCGTGGGCGAACACGAACTGCATCAGCCATCCGGCGGCGGCAAAGGCGACACCGTAGAACAGGCTGCTCGCGCGCGCACGCCGCAGGTCGCGGGCGGCGGCTTTGAGCCAGCGCCAGGGCGCGCCCGGGCCTATGCTGCGTATCCTCGGAAAAGACGCTTGCGCGTCGCCCTGAGGGGGGGTGCTGGTATCGGTCATGGCGCGAATATACTTTAAACGCCGCGCTTGGCAACACATGGCGCCTGTGCCGCGGCTTGCGGCGCCGCGTGCGGCAGCCGCATAATCGATCCATGTGCGGCAGGTACAACATCATCACCGATGCGCAGGCGCTCTACGATGCGTTTCAAGTCGAGACCGAACTGGGCGCGCAGGGGCTGGCGCGCTATAACGTGGCGCCTGCGACCGAGCAGCTGGTGATCACCAACGAAGACGGGCTCAGGCGGGCATGCTGGCACCATTGGGGTCTGATCCCGCATTGGGCCAAGGACCAGACCATAGGCTACAAGACCATCAATGCGCGCGGCGAAAGCGCAGCCGTCAAACCCGCGTTTCGCGCGGCGTTCCGGCAGCGCCGCTGCCTGGTTCCGGCGACGGGCTTCTACGAATGGAAGCTGGAGCAGGGCGGCAAGCAGCCTTATCTCATCAGGCCCAAAGGCGGCGGGCTGTTCGCGTTCGCCGGCTTGTGGGAGAGCTGGACGGGACCCGGGGGCGAACTGCGCTCGTTCACCATCATCACCACCGAGCCGAACGCGCTGATGAAGCGCATCCACGACCGCATGCCGGCGATCGTTCCGCGCGCGCAGTACGCGCGCTGGCTCGACCCGGCGCTGCGCGACCCGGCGCAGATCCAGCCGCTGATCGCGAGCTGTCCGGCGGGGGAACTCGACGCCTTTCCTGTCGGCCGCGGCATCGGCAATGCCCGCAACCAGGGGCCGGAACTGATCGAACCGGCGGGCGCGCCCTTGGATTGAGATTGCAAACGCAGCGGCATCGACCGAATTCGGCCATGTGCCAAGGGCAGCGGCTAAGGTTAGAATGGCGTCATGCATCACCATTTGCGTTGCTTCGAACTGCCGCCGCCGGAAGTGCCGGTGCCGGCGATCGCGTCTTAGCTGAGACATAGGGGACCGGACCAAGTGGAAAAACCATTTGAAATGGATCTGAGCCTGCAGATTGGCAAGTACGACATCCGCAAGCAGCTCGGCAAGGGCGCGACCGGCACGGTCTACCTCGCCGTCGACACGTTTTCGGGCAGCGAGGTCGCGCTCAAGGTGATCGAACCCGAGGTGTTCAAGGACCCCGAGTTCGGCTCCGTATACCGTTCGCAGTTCCTCAATGAGGCTTCGCTCGCGGGCAAGCTCAAGCACCCGCACATCGTCAGCATTCTCGATGCCGTGGTGCAGGAGGATTCCGGCCACATCGCCATGGAGGTGGTCTCGGGCGGCGACCTGTCGCAGCACGTGAGCGCGGAAACGCTGCTCCCTGTGCCCGATGTGCTGCAGATCGCCTTCAAGTGCTGCGGCGCGCTCGCCTACGCGTTCAACGAGGGCATAGTCCATCGCGACATCAAGCCGGCGAACATCATGATCGCCAAGGGCACCGACGTGAAGATCGCCGATTTCGGTGCCGCGCTGCTGCGCAAGGCACAGTCGGTGCAGACGGCCAGCATAGGTTCGCCTTACTACATGTCGCCGGAGCAACTGGAGGAGGGGCCGCTCACGCATCATGCCGACATGTACTGTCTCGGTGTGGTGCTCTACGAGCTGCTGACCNNCATCAGCAACCTGCGCCGCCGAGCAGCCTGCGCCCGACGCTGTCCAAGGAGATCGACCGCGTGGTGTTGCGCGCGCTGGGCAAGAAACCGGAGTTTCGCTACGAAACCTGGGACGATTTCGCGGTTGCGCTCTCCGACGTGTGCAAGCTGGTGCTGCCCCCCGAGTCCATCATCGACAGCGAGAAGTTCGTCTCGCTCAAGCGCGTGGAAATGCTCGCGGGGCTCTCCGATGCGGAGCTGTGGGAACTGACCCAGGCGGGGAAATGGACGCGCGTCGCGGCGAAGGAGGCCATCATCCGCGAGAACGANNATCCGCGGCGGCGTGATGCCGCGGCATGCGACGGTGGAGGCGATGACCGGGATCTTGCTTGCCGAATTCGAACCCGAAACGCTGGCGCTGATGAGTCTGGGCGCGCAGCTGCAGCTCACCCGCGCCCTGGTGCGCAACCTCGTGGACCGGCTCGAGCTCGCCAACGCGCGGCTCGCCAAATGAGGCCGTGCTGCATGCGCCCTGCATGCAGCCGACGGCCTTGAATTAGATCGGGGTCCCAAGCCGCGGACTCCCGATCGCTGGAGATAAGCATGTCTAAGAACGTCGGAGTCATCGGTCTGGGCGCAATGGGCCTGGGCGTGGCGCGATCGTTGCTGCGCGCGGGGTTTCGCACCCACGCCTGCGATGTGCGCGCCGAGGTATTGAAGTCGTTCGCTGCGGAAGGCGGCATCGCCTGTGCCACGCCGGCCGAACTCGGCGCCGCCTGCGAGGTGGTGCTCACCCTGGTGGTGAATGCGCAGCAGACCGAGGATGTGCTGCTCGGCGCGCAAGGCGCCGCCACTGCGATGCGCGCCGGAACGGTGGTGGTCGCAAGCGCGACCGTCGCCCCAGAGTTCGCCGAATCGCTCGCGGCACGCCTTGCGGCCAAGGGCATAGGCATGATCGATGCGCCGGTGTCGGGCGGCGCGGCCAAGGCGGCCAGCGGGGAGATGACCGTGATGGGCGCCGGCGCGCCGGAGAACTTCGCCAAGGTCGAGGATGTGTTGAAGGCGATCGCAGCAAAAGTGTATCGACTGGGCGACGCGCCCGGCGCCGGCTCCAAGGTGAAAATGATCAATCAGCTGCTTGCCGGCGTGCATATTGCCGCGGCGGCCGAAGCGATGGCCATGGGCATACGCGCCGGCGCGGATCCGAAGGTGCTCTACGAAGTCATATCGAACAGCGCCGGTTCGTCTTGGATGTTCCAGAACAGGGTGCCGCATATTCTCGCCGGCGACTACACACCCCTGTCGGCGGTCAATATATTCGTCAAGGACCTGGGCATCGTGCTCGATACGGCGAAGAAGTCCGCGTTTCCGCTGCCGCTCACCGCGACCGCGCACCAGATGTTCCTGACGGCGGCCGCTTCCGGCCGCGGCGGAGAAGACGATTCGGCCGTGGTCAAGAATTACCCGGGGATAGCGTTACCAAAGAAAGAGGCTTAGATCATGCTGCTCGGTTGCATAGCGGACGATTTCACCGGCGCCACCGACCTTGCCAACAATCTGGTTCGCAGCGGCATGCGCACGCTGCAGACCATAGGCGTGCCCGCTGCGCCCCTCGAAGGAGAGGTCGACGCGGTGGTGGTGGCGTTGAAGTCGCGCACCATACCCGCGGCCGAGGCGGTGGCGCAGTCTCTCGCCGCGCTCGAATGGCTCAAGCGCGCCGGCTGCCGCCAGTTCTATTTCAAGTACTGCTCCACCTTCGATTCGACGGCCCAGGGCAACATCGGGCCCGTGGCGGAGGCGCTGATGGACGCGCTCGGCGCGAAGATCGCCATCGCCTGCCCCGCGTTCCCGACCAATGCGCGCACCATCTACATGGGCAATCTGTTCGTGGGAGAGGTGCCGCTGTCGGAGTCGGGCATGCGGCATCATCCGCTCACCCCCATGACCGACTCCAATCTGGTGCGCGTGCTGCAGGCCCAGTCGCGCGCCAAAGTCGGCCTGGTCGCCTGGACCGCCGTTGCCGCGGGCGCAGCCGCGATACGCGCGCGTTTCGACGCATTGCAGGCCGCGGGCGTGCGCCTCGCCGTGGTCGACGCAATCAACGATGCCGACCTGCATGCGATCGCCGCTGCCTGTGCCGAGCACCCGCTGGTCACCGCCGGCTCCGGCATCGCCATCGGCCTGCCGGAGAATTTCCGCCGCGCCGGACTGCTGCCGCCGCGCGCAAACGCCGCCGAACTGCCGCGCGTGCAGGGGCGCGCCGCGCTGATCTCGGGTTCCTGCTCCCAGGCCACCAATGGCCAGGTCGCGAACTGGATCGCTTCCGGCCGCGCCGCGATTCGCATAGACCCGCTGACCATTGCGCAGGGCGGCGACGCAGCGGCCGCGGCGCTGTCCAAGGCGGATCCGCTGCTCGCGGCGGGTCCGGTGCTGTTCTATGCCACGTCCACGCCAGAAGAAGTCAAAGCGGTGCAGGCAAAACTCGGCGTGGCCGAGGCCGGAGCCATGGTGGAGCGCACCCTGGCCGCCATCGCGCAGGGCCTGATCGCACGCGGCGTGCGGCGTCTGGTGGTGGCGGGCGGCGAGACCTCGGGCGCGGTGGTGCAGGCGCTGGGCGTCGAGGCGCTGAAAATCGGGCCGCAGATCGATCCCGGCGTACCCTGGACCGCGACACTGGGTCCGCAGCCCATCCTGCTCACACTCAAGTCGGGCAATTTCGGCAGCGAGGATTTTTTCGCGAAGTCGCTGCAGCAACTGGACGAACCTGCGCGCGCGCCATGAGCGAAACCCTGCTGCGCGACCAGATCTGCGAACTCGGGCGCTCCATTTTCGAGCGCGGGCTCACCCATGGCAGCACCGGCAACATCAGCGCGCGCTGCGAGGACGGCTGGCTGCTCACGCCCACCGGCTCCAACCTCGGCAAGCTCGATCCCGCGCGGCTTTCCAAACTCGACTGGCAGGGCAGGCTGATTTCTGGCGATCAGCCGTCGAAGGAAAACTTTCTGCACCTGGCGATGTATCAGGAGCGCGAGCGCAGCCGCGCGGTGGTGCATCTGCATTCCACGCATTCGGTCGCGGTATCGGTGCTGGACGACATCGATCACGCCGAGGTGCTGCCGCCGCTCACCGCCTATTACGTGATGCGCATCGGCAGCCTGCCGCTGGTGCCTTATTACGCGCCCGGCGACCTGCAACTCGCCGAGGCGGTGCGCGGCTACGCCGGCAAGCATCATGCGATGCTGCTCGCCAATCACGGCCCCGTGGTCGCGGGCACGAGCCTCGCGGCCGCCGCCGATGCGGTGGAGGAGCTCGAAGCCACTGCGCAGTTGTTCCTGCTGCTGCAGGGGCGGCGCGTGCGCACGCTCACGCCGGAGCAGGTCGCCGACATCCGCCGCCGCTATCCGGCCGCCTGAATTATTTTTCAAGGAAGACTGCCATGCCCAGATTCGCCGCCAACCTGTCGATGATGTACCAGGAGCATGATTTCTTCGAGCGCTTCGGCGCCGCCGCAAAGGACGGCTTCAAGGGCGTCGAATTCCTGTTTCCCTACGCCTACCCGGCGGCGGACATCCGCGCGCGCCTTACCGGGCACGGCCTCACCCAGGCCCTGTTCAACGGCCCCCCAGGCAACTGGGACGCGGGCGAGCGCGGCCTAGCCTCGCTGCCCGGGCGCGAGGACGAATTCAAGAGAAGCGTCGCGAGCGCGCTGGAATATGCGCGCGTGCTCGGCAACGAGCGCGTGCACATCATGTCCGGCCTGATCCGTCCGGGCGAGGAGCGTGCGCGCCACCGCGAAACCTATGTGCGCAATCTGGCCTACGCGGCCAGGGAAGCCGCCTCGGCCGGCCTCACGGTGGTGATCGAACCGATCAATACGCGCGACATTCCGGGCTTCTTCCTGAACCGGCAGGACGAGGCGCACGCGGTCTGCGCCGAAGTCGGCGCGCCCAACCTGAAGGTGCAAATGGATTTCTATCATTGCCAGATCGTCGAAGGCGACCTCGCGATGAAGCTCAAGCAATACATCGCCGGGGTCGGCCACATCCAGGTCGCCGGCGTGCCCGAGCGGCACGAACCCGATACGGGCGAGGTCAATTACCCCTATCTGTTCCGACTGATGGACGAACTCGGCTATGCCGGCTGGGTTGGCTGCGAGTACCGGCCCCGGGCGGGGACCAGCGCCGGGCTGGGATGGCTGCGGCCCTGGCTGTGAATCTGCGGGGATGAGCGCGGCTTTGTCTAACAGAACCGGTGGACAGGAAAGAGACGCCCTGCTGCGCCTGGTCGCCGACAGCGTGCCGGCGCTGATCGCGTATTACGAGCCCGAGAACCTGCGCTGCGTGTTCGCCAACAAGGCCTATGCCGAGGCGAACGGCTGGACCGTGGACACGATCGTCGGCAAGACCGTGCGCGAAGCCATCGGCGAGCAGGCCTGGCAGGTGATCGAGCCCGAGGTCGCGCGCGTGCTCAAGAGCGAGAAAGTCGAGTACGTGCGCACGATGATCCTGCCCAGCGGCGAGCAGCGCAGCATCGAGGTCCACTTGATTCCGCATCTGGACGAGCAGAAAAAGATGCTGGGCGCGTTCGTGCTGATCACCGACATCACGCGGTATCAGCGCGCCGAGCGGACCATCCGCGAGAGCGAGGAGCGCTGGCGCAAATTTGCGACCGCGACCAACGAGGGGATTTTCTTTCACAAGGACGGCATCCTCACCGATGTCAATGCGGCGCTGCTCGAGATCACCGGCTACGCGCGCGAGGAAATAATAGGGAAGAACGTGCTCGAATTCGTCCCGACCGCGTGGCACAAGATCATGATCGATTACATGCGCCGGGGGAGCGAGGATCCCTACGAGGCGGAGGTGCTGCACAAGAAAGGCCATAGGATCGCGGTGGAAGTGGTGGCGAAGACCGTGTACGTCGACGACCATGCTTACCGCATGGGTGCGCTGCGCGACATCACCGCACGCAAGCACGCCGAGGCGCGCATCCAGTACCTGGCGCACCATGACATGCTCACGGGGCTTCCCAACCGCGCGTATCTGACCGAGCGTTTGAGCACCATACTCGCGCTGGCGCGGCGCCACGGCACCCTGGCGGCGATCATGTTCATCGATTTGGACAATTTCAAGACGGTCAACGACACCCTCGGGCACCACGTGGGCGACGCCCTGCTCAAGCACGTGGCCGCGCGCATCAAGGAAGTGCTGCGCGAGGCCGACATGGTGTCGCGTCTGGGCGGGGACGAGTTTCTGGTGATCCTTGCCGACTTCGCCGCGCCCGAGGATGCGGGCAAGGTCTCGGACAAGTTGCTGCAGTCCATTTCCGCCCCGATCATGCTCGAAGGCCAGAAGATTTGCGCCGAAGCCAGCATAGGCATCAGCGTGTTCCCGCGCGACGGCGACAATGCAGACGACCTGATCCGGCGAGCGGACGCCGCCATGTACAGCGCCAAGGAGCATGGTCGCGGCCAGAGCCGCTTCTATACCGCGGGACTGTCCAGCGAGGGCGCCGAGACCATGGCGCGCGAGGCCAGGCTGCGCGAGGCGCTGCGGCACGGTGAGTTCTTGCTGCACTACCAGCCGCAGCTGAGCGTGGCCGATTCGCGCCTGGTCGGCATCGAGGCGCTGGTGCGCTGGCGCCACCCCGAGCGCGGACTGATCGACCCGTCCGAATTCATCGAGTTCGCCGAAGCGCGCGGCCTGATCGACGAGATCGGCGAATATGTGCTGCGCGAAGCCTGCCGCCAGAACAAGGCGTGGCAACAGGAGGGCTTTGCCGCGCTGCCGATTTCCGTGAATGTGTCGGCGGCGCAATTCCAGCGCGGCGACCTGGTCGCCGGCGTGAAGCGCGTGCTCGACGAGACAGGGCTCGAAAGCCGCTACCTCGAACTGGAGCTGACCGAGAGCCTGCTGATGGACAACGAAACCGTAGGGACCGCGCTGTCTGGGCTGCGCGCACTGGGGGTCAAGATCACGGTGGACGATTTCGGCACCGGCTATTCTTCGCTTTCCTACCTCAAGCGCTATCCGATCGACAAGCTCAAGATCGACCGCTCCTTCATCGACGATCTGAACGCAGACGCCGACAACCGCGCCATTGCCGTCGCCATCATCAACCTCGCCAGAACCCTGAAACTGACGGCGCTGGCCGAGGGCGTGGAACGCCAGGAGCAGCTGGAGTTCCTGCGCGAACAGGGCTGCGACGAATTCCAGGGCTATCTCGCCGGCAATCCCATGCCGGCCGAGGAGTTCGCCGCCTTCGCGCGCCGCTGAGCGCAGCGCGCCGGGCGGCGCGCGCCCGAGCTACTTCCCCTTGAATACCGGCTTGCGCTTTTCGTTGAAGGCCTTGATGCCTTCGTAGCGATCCTCGGTTTCCACCAGATGGTTATAGGCCTCGACCTCGAAGCGGTAGGCGGTCTTCAGTTCCATCTGCATGCCGTAGCGCACGGACTTCTTCACCTGGCGGATGGACAGGGGCGCGTTGCCGGCGATGGCGCGCGCGGTCTCGAGCACGCGCGGCATGAGTTCGCCCGGCTCGCACAACGCGTTGACCACGCCCCATTCCAGCGCCTGCTGCGCGCTGAATGGGCGCCCGGTCATGATGATTTCCTTGGCGCGGCGCTCGCCCACGGCGCGCGGCAGGTTCTGCGTGCCGCCGGCGCCGGGCATGATGCCCAGGGTCACCTCGGTGAGCGCAAAGCGCGCGGTCTTCACCGCGTAGGCGAAGTCGCAGGAAAGCACGGCTTCGAAGCCGCCCGCGTAGGCATGGCCGTTGACCGCGGCGATCACCGGCACCGGCAGGTCGGTCAGCGCCCAGTAATGGCGCTCGAAGATTTCGTGCTGGCGCTGCCATTGCTCGCGCGTCATGCCGACGCGCTCCTTCAGGTCGGCGCCCGCGCAAAACACCTTGTCGCCGGCGCCTGTGAGAATCACGCAGCGCACCTCGCCGGCGTCCTCGGTCAGCCGTGTCCACAGGTCGGTGAAGTCGCGGCCCATCTGCGTGTTGAGCGCGTTGGCGATCTCGGGCCGGTTGAGCGTCACCAGCAGCACGTGCGGCGCAGGCGTCTCGGTCTTGAGGGTCTGGTACTTGGGCAGGTCCATGGCTGGTCAATTCCTTAGTCTGAATGGTCGTCTTGTCCGGATATACGCTCGCTAGCCGAGAAATTCCGCGCTCCAGCGCGTGTAATCGGCATCGCGGCTGACTTGCTGCATCAGCTGCGCCGAAGCCAGATTTGCGAGCTTCGCCGGCGGCGTGCCTTCGCGCAGCGCTTTCATGGTTTCGCGCACCGCCGCCACCGCCGCCATGAAGGGCTGGTGCCCCTGCAGGCTGATGCGCACGCCCTGCGTCCCGAGATAGTCGCGTTCGTTCAGGTCGGCGCCGACGCCGCCGAGCACGATGGGAAGCTTGCAGCCCTCGCTGAGCGCATCCAGTTGCGCGCGCGTGCGCACGCCGAGGAAAAACAGCGCATCCACGCCCGCCGCCGCATAGGCCTGCGCGCGCGCCAGCGCATCCTCGAGGCTGGAGACCGCGAGCGCGCTGGTGCGCCCGACGATGGCCAGACCCGGGTCGCGCCTCGCAGCNNGCCGGCGCCGTGGGCCTGGGGCAATGCGGTGTCCTCGATGGTGAGGGCGGCGATGCCCGCAGTCTCCAGCTCTTCCACCGTGCGCATGACGTTGAGCGCATTGCCGTAGCCGTGGTCCGCGTCGACCAGCAGCGGCAGCTCTGCGGCGCGGCAGATGCGGTGCGCCTGGTCGGCGAATTCGCTCAGCGTGATCAGCGTCAGGTCAGGCGCGCCCAGCACCGTCAGGGACGCGATCGACCCGGCGAACATGCCGAGCTCGAAACCGAGGTCTTCGGCGATGCGTGCCGAGACCGGGTCGAACACCGAGGCCGGATGTATGCAGGCTTTGCCTTCGAGTATTGCGCGGAAGCGTTCGCGCCGTCTGGTCCATCGCATGTTCGTGGTGCCTTATGGTTGCCTGGATCACAATACCGCAATTCGTGCAAAACGCGCTTGTCATTCCGAGGCCAGGACCGGGGAATCCGCTTCTTGAACTTCAGCAGTGGATTCCGCGCCGTGCCCGCAAATGACTTTGCCCGCGGCGGCTGTGCCCTCTAGTAGAAAGACTGCTCCTCCAGCGTGAGCAGCGGGAAGGAACCCAGCGTTGCGCCGGTGCTGACCGGAGGCGCCGGATGCAGATAGCTCGGATCGAGCTCGGCCCAGGTGTTGACGCCGAGCAGGCCGAGGCAGATCTGGATTTCCGTTTCCAGGATTTCGAGCAGCCGCACCAGCGCCGCAGACCCGCCCGCAGCCAGGCCTATGCATTGCATGCGGCCGAGGCCCACCAGGTCCGCGCCTGCGGCGAGCGCCTTGACGATGTCGGTGCCGCGATTGAATCCGCCATCGACGATGACGGGCACGCGCCCGCCGACTGCGGCGACGATTTCCGGCAGCACTTCCATGGCGCCGCGGCCGTGGTCGAGCTGACGGCCGCCGTGGTTCGAGACGTAGATCATGTCCACGCCGTGCTCGAGGGCAAGCTCGGTGTCTTCGGCCGTGGCGATGCCTTTCAGGATCAGCGGAATCTTGAACTTGTGCTTGAGCCTGGCNNAGATCGCGCTCGCGCCGGCTGTAATAGGTCGTGTCCACGGTGAGGCAGAACGCGCCGTAGCCGGCGGCGACGGCGCGTTGCGCCATCGCATCGACCCAGTCGGCGTCGCCGCGCGTATAGAGCTGGAACAGGCGCAGCGCGTCGGGCGCCGCCTCGGCGACGGCTTCGAGGCCGGGCTCGCACACCGAGCTCAGCATGTGCGCGACGCCGAACTGCGCGGCCGCCTCGACCGCGGCGGCGCCGCCCTCGGGCGCGAACAGCTCCAGGCCGCCTATGGGCGCCAGCAGCAGGGGCAGGCGCAGCTTGCGGCCGAGAAACTGCGTCGACGGATCGACCCTGCTGACGTCGCGCAGCACCCGCGGTCGGAAGGCGATCGAATCGAGCGCGAGCCGGTTGCGCCGCAGCGTGGTCTCGGTTTCGGTGCCGCCGACGATATAGTCCCAGTTGTCGTGATTGAGTCTTTGCCGCGCCTTCTTCACCAGTTCGTGCAGCGTCAGGAACTGGGGGCTACTGTTTGCCGTCATGGATGCTCCGGTTGCGCGCCTCATGGGCTGGGTCCGCGTGCGCGCAATGCCTGCTCTGCAGGGCAATTGAGGGATAGGGCTACATTGAAGCGCACCCGAGCTTGCGGTGTCAACCTGCGGTGCTAACCGAGCACCGCCAGCCGCAGCGCGGCGGCGCGGTCGGTCTTTTCCCAGGTGAAATCGGGCAGTTCGCGCCCGAAGTGTCCGTAGACGGCGGTCTGTGCGTAGATGGGCCGACGCAGTGCGAGCGCGGTGATGATGCCCGCCGGGGTGAAGTCGAAGAATTCGCGCAGGATGTCCTCGAGCCGGGTTTCCTCCGCGCAGCCCGTGGCGTGCGTATCGACGCCCAGCGACAAGGGTTCGGCGACGCCGATGGCGTAGGNNGAAGCGGCCGGTCGGGTTGATCAGACATTCGAAGCCGGGTGCGCGCAGCTCGGCCGGAATGACCGCCTCGATGATTTCGCCGCGCACACCGCGGCGCAGGGCGTCGAGCCCAACCGTGCGCGCGTGCTGCGTGGAGAGCACGACTTTTTCCACGGCCGCCGGCCTGCCCTCCACGCGGCGCAGCGTGATCTGCGATTTCGCATCGGGGCGCAGCCAGGGCAGGGCACCGGATTTGCGCACCTCGGCCTGGCGCCGCACCAGCGCGTGCGCCAGCATCGGCGCGAGCGGCATCAGCTGCGGCGTTTCGTCGCAGGCGTATCCGAACATCATGCCCTGGTCGCCCGCGCCGATGACGCCCGCGCCGCGGCTCACGCCCTGGGCTATGTCGGGCGACTGGCGGTTGAAGCTGATGCGTATCTCGACCGCCTCCGGGTCGCAGCCGGTGTCCGCGTCTTCGGCGGCGCTGCGGTAGCCGATGCGGCGCAGCGTCTCGCGCACCATGCCCACCGCGGCGGCCTCGATCCTGCGGAAGCTGTGTTCCGCGGTCCGGAATTCGCCCGCGACGACGATCAGGCCGTGGGTGACGAAGCTCTGGCAGGAAACGTGCGCGTCCGGCTCTTCGCGCAGGAAAGCGTCGAGTATCGTGTCCGAGATCTGGTCGGCGATCTTGTCCGGGTGCCCTTCGGACACGGACTCGGCGGTGACGAGCGGGTTGTGCATGTTCAGGCGAGTGGCAGATTCAAGCGGCGCGCGAGCGCGGCGGCTTCGGGCGCGCCCGCACCGCGCTCGGCGTCGAGCTGCATCGCGTATGCAAGCTCCTCGGTCGCCAGCGGCTCGGCGCTCGCGAACTGGTGCTCGAGCACCGCGAGCCCGGCTTCGGAGGCGTCCAGCGCGTCGCGTGCGCGCGACGCGACGCGCGCGCGCAGCGTGGCCGGCGCGGCCTCGCATGAAGCTATGAGGAAGCTCGCGCCCGCGTCGTGCGCCAGCGCAGCAAAGCGCGCGCGCTCGCTGCGCCTGAGAAACGCCGCATCCACGATCACCGGAAAGCCGGCATCGAGCACGGCGCGCGCGAGTTCGGCGAGGCGCGCGTAGGTGCGCGCGCTCGCTTCGGGCGCGTACAGTCCCGCGTCTAAACCGGACCCGGAACGCGCCAGGGCTTCCAGGCCGTAAAGGCGCTTGCGCTCGAGGTCCGAGCGCAGCCGCACCGCGCCCAGCGCCTCGAGCAGGCTCTGCGCGATGGTGGTTTTTCCCGAGCCCGACAGCCCGTGCATGACGAGCAGAGCGGGGTGCGCGGGCGTCGCCAGGCGTTCGGCCAGCTGCAGGTGCCGCCGGTACTCGTGCTCCACCTCCCGCTTCTCCTGCGCCGCCACCCCCGCCTGATGCGCGCGCAGGCACGAAACCTTGGCGCGCACCAGGGCGCGATACACCAGGTAATA
This sequence comes from Betaproteobacteria bacterium UBA6904, assembly GCA_002451175.1. Taxonomy (GTDB): domain Bacteria; phylum Pseudomonadota; class Gammaproteobacteria; order Burkholderiales; family SG8-39; genus 2-02-FULL-66-14. Next base: position 1,048 of record DKBI01000149.1, on the reverse strand, counting down.
GCGCAGCACGCGCAGGCCGGCGTAATCGCCGCTGCGCTCGAGGTAGGCGTTGAGAAAGCGGAACGCGAGTCGCGGCAGGCGGTGATCGAGGAGATCCATCACCAGGAACGCGATTTCGTTCATCACGTCGATCCAGCGGAAATCCGCGTTGAACTCGATGCCGTCGAAGGGCGTGGGCACGCCTTCGAGCAGCGCGATATTGCCCAGGTGCAGGTCGCCGTGGCATTCGCGCACCCAGCCCTCGCGCTTGCGCGCTTCGAACACGGAGGCGAGCGCGGCATGCTCCTGCTCGCTCCAGTCGCGCAGCCGCGCGAGCAGCGCGACGTCGGGTTTCGCACTGATCAGGGGCAGCATTTGCGCGAAGTTCTGCAGCGCCGGTGCGAGGATGCGCTGCGGGCTTCCAAGCGCGTCGCGTGCGCCGGCACGCTCGATGTTCACGTGGAAAGCGGCGAGGCCGCGGGCGAGCGCGTCGATATGCTGCGGTAGCAGTGCGCCGCGCCGCGCGATCGCGTCGAGCAGGTCCTCCTGATCGAAGCGGCGCATGCGCAGCGCGTATTCGATTGCGGGGCCGCCCGCGCCGATCACGGGCGCCGTCTCGCTGCCGCCGATGGCTAGCACGTCGAGGTACAGGCGCGGGGCGGTGCGGCGGTTGAGGCGCAGTTCTTCCTCGCAATAGCGCCTGCGCGCCTCCAGGGTGCTGAAATCGAGAAACCCTAGATTCACCGGCTTCTTGATCTTGTAGGCGTAGTCTCCGGCGAGGAGCACGCAGGAGATGTGGGTCTGCAGGAGTTCGACCTGCTTGACGCCGCGGCCGTAGCGCTGCGGCTCGGTTAGTGCGGTGAGCAGCCGGTCTAGGCGCGGCGAGCCGGTGGCCGCGGCGTGCTCTGAAACGGGGCTTCGGATCGTATTCAAAACAATCTCCGAAGTACGCATCGCGCCTGTTGCTCAGGAAGAAATGTCATTCCGACGCCGAAGGCCGGGGATTTCGCTTTTTCCCAGCGCAAAAGCGCTTGCCTCTCGATACGCCAAAACTACACCGGGATGCGCG
>DKBI01000196.1 GCA_002451175.1 Betaproteobacteria bacterium UBA6904 | reverse complement strand
TCTGGCGCAGGCTGTGGGGAAGACACCATGAGCCCATCCGATTCCCTGGCCACGCTCGCCGTGCGCGCCGGCCAGCAACGCAGCCAGTTCAACGAGCACGCCGAAGCGCTCTACCTCACCTCGAGCTTCGTGTTCGAGTCGGCCGCGCAGGCCGCCGCGCGATTCACGGGTAACGACCCGGGCTTCGTGTACTCGCGCTTCACGAACCCCACGGTCGCGATGTTCCAGGACCGGCTCGCGGCGCTGGAAGGCGCGGAGAGCTGCCTGGCGACCGCTTCGGGCATGTCGGCGATCTTGATGACGGCGATGTCGGTCCTCGAGGCGGGCGACCACGTCGTCTGCTCGAGCGCCGTGTTCGGTTCCACCGTGACGCTGTTCGGCACGATTCTCGGGCGCTTCGGCGTGGAGACGACGTTCGTGCCGGCCGGGGACGTCGGGGCGTGGCGCACGGCGCTGCGTCCCGCTACGAAGCTGCTTTTCCTCGAGACGCCGTCCAACCCGCTCATCGAGATCGCCGATATCGCGGCGATCGCCGCGGTCGCTCATGATGCGGACGCGCTGCTCGCGGTGGACAACTGTTTCTGCACGCCGGCGCTGCAGCGGCCGCTCGCGCTGGGCGCGGACCTCGTGATTCATTCAGCGACCAAGTACCTGGACGGTCAGGGCCGGGTGCTCGGCGGAGCGGTGTGCGGCTCGAAGCGCCTCGTGGGCGAGGGCATGCTGCCGTTCCTGCGCACCGCGGGGCCGAGCCTGTCGCCGTTCAATGCCTGGGTCGTCCTCAAGGGGCTGGAGACGCTCGAGCTGCGCATGCTCGCGCAGTCGGAGCGAGCGCTGCAGCTCGCGCGCTGGCTCGAGTCGCATCCGAAGGTGGCGCGCGTGTTCTATCCCGGCCTCGCCTCGCATCCACAGCACGCGCTGGCGATGCGCCAGCAGCGCGCGGGCGGCGCGATCGTGTCGTTCGAGGTGCGCGGTGGGCGCGACGCGGCGTGGAAGGTCGTCGATGGCACACGCCTCATCTCGATCACGGGCAATCTCGGCGACGTGAAGACCACCATCACGCATCCGGCGACGACCACTCATGGCCGGATTTCGCCGGAGGCGCGCGCGGCCGCGGGCATCTCCGAAGGATTGGTGCGGGTGGCGGTAGGGCTGGAAGCGGTGGCGGATCTGCAGGCGGACTTGGCGCGTGGGCTGAATTAGGCGGCAAGGCGGCAGCCGCTCACCGGCGCTGTGCGGCGGCTTTGCGATCGGCGTAGTACTGTGCCCTGGCAAGGTCGCCCCTGATCCGATAGAGCGCCTCGAGCTCTTCGAATACGTAGGGATCGGGCCTGCCAGCGGCCTCTCCTTCCGTCTCCAACGCGAGTTGGATCTGCATCGCCTCGTCGTTGCGGCCCAGGCTGCGCAGGGTCCAGGCCACCATCCAGCGAGCGACCCGCGTCGCTTCGGCATTCGGTCCGCGCTCCCGAATCGCCAGCGCCAGCTGAAACTCGCTCAAGGCATCGTCGTACCGGCCCATCCGGTGCAGGGCATGGCCCACGTTGTTTCGAATGGATGCTTCCCATCGCTTCGCCTCAGGCTCCTGGGAAGACAATGCAATGCTCAACGCGGCCTCGCCCCACTTCAGCTGATCGGCCGGTGACGGGTCGACGAGCGCGAACATGTGGATCGCATCGATTGCCAGGGCGTCCAAATTCGCTTCGCGAGCCAGCGTGAGCGCGCCGTCGTATGCCTGTCTGGCCTGAGCCCTGGCTTCAGTGGTCAGGGATTCCGCCGGATGTGTGGCCGAGGCATACGTCCTTCCGAGTTCGAGGTAGTAGCGAACGCGGGCCTCGGTCCCCGCATTGGCGACCGCCGACTCGATTTCGCGCAGAATCCGGCGCGCTCCGTCGAAGTCATTTCGAAGCCCGTACGTCCTTGCGATTTGTGTGCGCAGTATCAGTGCATCGTCTCCGGTCGCCTGCACCAGTGCAGCCCTGAACCGCTGCTCACTCAGGTCGGGCCGCGCAAAGTCCCAAAGCGGCGCAAGGTCGATCGCCATTGCCGCACCGGTGGTCAGGCAGAGTGAGGCGAATGCCAGGGTGCGCATCGAACGCGGATCGGCACGTGCGCGACGCTCGACGCGCCGGTTCAGCGGAGGGTAGCGCAGCGGACCGTCCGCTGCGACCGGTTGGGAAGTGGCTCTCGCTGTTGTTCACCGGCTCGTCCAGGCGCATTGTCGCCCAGCGCCTTGGCAATCGCGGTGATGGTATTCCAGTTCCGCGTCGTGACCGGAACCCCGAAGAGCTGGTCGATTCTGCCGAGATAGCCGATGACCTTCATGTGGCGCCGGTAGACGCCGAAGACGAATCGGCCTTCCCTGGCGAGAACCTTCAGTAGCCACCTGCCGGTGGAAGGAAAGCGCATCGGCATCGACGGCTTCGAGCGGGGGCGCTTGGACAAGACACTCACGAAGCGGACGACGTCGGGTCGCTCGGGCTGGTTCGCGAAGTGACGCCGAGACAGCAACTCGACCATCTCGCGACCCCCGCAGATCAGAATCTCGGTATCGAATGGAAGTCTGCGCGTCAGTTCCGCCCGGACGTGCGACCGGGACCCTGGCCGCCGGATCACGAACGTTCCAGCCGCCCCGATGTTGACGGCGTCGAGGTGCGCCAATTGCCTGGCGAGCGTCGCGGGGCGGAAGGTGCGATGACCGCCTACGTTGACACCTCTCAGAAGAACCACGAGCGCCACTGGTATCCTCCTGCTGGTGTCGGTCGGTCAGAAATTGACCAGCCGCGCCCCGCCTTCATCGACAAGCAGATAGCCGCCGGGGCCGTACCAGTCCGGCAGCACCCAGCGCTCGCACGTCACGCCGTCCAGCTCGAAATCGTGGTGCGCGGGGCGATGCGTGTGGCCGTGGATCAGCCGGCGCACGCCGTGCGCGCGGCAGGCGGCGTTCACCGCCGCAAGGCTGACGTCCATGATCTCGGCAGGCTTCGCGCTGATGACCGCCTTGCTGCGCTCGCGCATCTGCCCGACCGCTGCCCGCCGCGCATCGAGCGGCTTGGCGAGGAATTCTCGCTGCCAGTCCTCCGAGCGCGCGACCCGGCGCCAGGCCTGATAGTCGTGATCGTCGGTGCAAAGCGTGTCGCCATGCGCGAGCAGGGTCGGGATCCCCGCCACCTGCGCGACGGTCGGGTCCTCGATCAGCCGCGCGCCGCTCGCCGCGCAGAATGCGGCTCCGATCAGGAAATCGCGGTTGCCGTGCATGAAGTACACCGCCACGCCGGCTACCGACAGCTCGCGCAGTGCCGCGGCAATCTGGCGGGTCAGCGGATCGCCGTCCAGCGCCCCGAGGTCGTCGTCGCCGATCCAGTACTCGAACAGGTCGCCGAGGATGTACAGCGACCCGGCGCGCGCGCCTTCGGACTTCAGGAACTCCAGGAAGCGTGCGGTGGTCGCGGGACGCTCGCCCGCGACGTGGACGTCGGAGACGAAGAGCGCGGTCGCCACATCATTTCTTTGCGGGGACGAGCGTCACCTTCTCGATGATCACGGTCTCGCGCGGCACGTC
>DKBI01000301.1 GCA_002451175.1 Betaproteobacteria bacterium UBA6904 | reverse complement strand
AACCCGCGCACGGTGCGCACCATGAACGAGCACATCGACGTCGACGTCTCGGGGCTGTTGCGGCGCGAGATGTCGCCCGATCAGGCGGGCGATGCGCTGCTCGAGTGCATGTTCCGCACGGCCAACGGCCGGCTGACCTCGGCCGAGGCGCTGGGGCACCGCGAGTTCGTGCTGACGCGCCTGTACGAGAGCGCCTAGTCCCGCGCGCGACACGCATGGAGCGTGCTCTGCGGGGCGCCGACCTGGTGGCCGGCGCCCTGGCCCGCGCCGGAACGCGAACGGTATTTTCGCTCTCCGGCAACCAGGTCATGGTGCTGTACGACGCGGCGCTGGATGCGGGGCTCGGCATCGTGCACGTGCGCCATGAGGGCGCGGCGGTGCATATGGCGGACGCCTGGGGGCGCATCACCGGCGAGCCGGGCGTCGCGCTGCTCACCGGCGGGCCGGGACATGCCAATGGTCTCGGCGCGCTGTTCAACGCGCTCAGCGCCGAGGCGCCGCTGGTCCTGCTCTCGGGCCACGCGCCGCTCGCGCAGCTGGGCACCGATGCGTTCCAGGAGTTGCGCCAGGCGGAGGCCGCCGCGCCGTTGTGCAAGGCCTCCTGGACCGCGCAGAGCGCGCGCACGCTCGGCGAGGACATCGCGCGCGCGATGCAGATTGCGCGCTCCGGACGCCCGGGCCCGGTCCACGTCAGCCTGCCTTTCGATCTGCTCGATGTGCGCGTCGCCGATGGCGCCGGGGCGATTCCCGATGCGGCGGCGTTTGCGGCGCGACGCGATCCGCTCGGCTCGCGGGTCGCGGCGTCGATCCTCGGCGAACTCGAGCGCGCGGCGCGGCCCGTGATCGTCGCCGGGCCCTCGCTCGGCAACGGCCGCGGCCGGGCGATGCGCGAGGCGCTGGCGGCGGCCACGGGGATTCCCGTCCTCTATACGGAGAGCGCGCGCGGCACCGCGGACCCGGCGCTCGGTGCGCTGCCCGATCTGCTGCCCGAGGCGGACCTCGTGCTGCTGCTCGGGCGAAAGCTGGATTTCGCGCTGCGCTTCGGCAGGGCGCCCGCTTTCGGCGCGCGCTGCCGGTTCATCCACATCGATCCGGAGGCGGAGGCGCTGCGGCGCAGCGCGGTGGCGATCGGCGACGCGGAGCGGCTGCTGTTCAGCGCGCTCGCCGATCCGCTGTCCGCCGCCGANNTACCGCCCGGCGGAGTGGGCGCAGGCGGCATCGCGCGAAGGCGCGGTGCATCCGGTCGCGGTCGCGCGCGCGGTCGGCCGGGCGCTCGCGAAGCGGCCGGACAGCGTGTTCATCGGCGACGGCGGCGAATTCGGTCAGTGGGCGATGGCGTGCGCGAGCGCGCCGGTGCGCATGACCAACGGCCCCGGCGGCGGCATCGGCGGCTCCATTCCCTATGCGATCGCCGCGCGCCTCGCACGCCCGCAGTCCACGGTGCTGGCGACGCTGGGCGACGGATCGTTCGGTTTCCATTTCGCGGAGTACGAGACCGCGGCGCGTCACGGCGCGCCGTTCGTGGCGGTGCTCGGCAACGATGCGCGCTGGAACGCGGAGCGCCAGATCCAGGTGCGCGCGTACGGCGAGGCCCGCGCGGTAGGCTGCGATCTGCTGCCGGCGCGCTACGACCTCGCGGCCGCGGCGCTCGGCGGACACGGCGAGCACGTGATGCGCGCCGAGGATCTCGACGCCGCGATCGAGCGCGCCGTGGCCTCCGGAAAGCCGGCCTGCGTCAACGTCGCCATCGAGCCGCTCGCGGCGCCCGCGCTGTCGCGCAATGCGGTGCCGCCCGGCGGGGCGCACTGAGGGCCCGGCGATGGACGCGCTTCGGGTGCGGGTCTGGCGCGGCGCGGCCGAGGGCGCGTTCCAGGCGTTCGAGGTTCCGCGGCAGGCGAGCCAGACCGTGCTCGACGTCGTGACGACCATCCAGCGCGTGCTGGATCCGTCGCTCGCCTACCGCTTCGCCTGCCGCGTGGGGATGTGCGGATCGTGCGCCATGACGGTGAACGGCGTGGCGCGCTGGACCTGCCGCACGCACGTGGACCAGGTGGCGCGCGACGGGCAACTGGAGATCGCGCCGCTCAGGAATCTGCCGGTGATCCGCGACCTGGTCGCCGACATGAGCCCGTTCTTCGACAAGTGGGCGCGTGCCGAAGGCCGTTTTCGCGGCGCCCGCACGCGGCACGACGACTTCGAGCGCATCGCGCCGCAGTCGGCGCCGCGCCGCGCGGTGGACGCGGGAATCGAGTGCATCGGCTGCGCCGTCTGCTACGCATCCTGCGACGTCGTCGCGCAGAACCCGGAGTACCTCGGGCCGGCCGCGCTCAACCGCGCCTGGACGCTGCACAACGACCTGCGCGACGTGGCGCGCCGGGAGCGCCTGCGCGCGGTGGCCGGCGACGCGGGCTGCCATGCCTGCCATACGCAGATGGGCTGCACGGAGCGCTGCCCCAAGCAGCTGACGCCGACGGCGTCGATCGCCGGGCTGAAGCGCGCCGCGGCGAAGGCCTGGCTGGCGGGCGAGCTGTGAGCGCGCGCGGCGAGACGCTCCTCTGGCTCGCGCAGCGCGCCAGCGCCGCGGTGCTCGCGCTGTGCGTCACCGTGCATCTGGCGACCATGGTCTACGCCATCCAGGGCGGCCTGAGCGCCGCGGAAATCCTCGGGCGCACGCGCGGCCACTGGGGCTGGCTGGCGTTCTACGCGACGTTCGTCGCCGCCGTGGCGGTACACGCGCCGATCGGCCTGCGGCCCGTGCTCGGCGAGTGGCTGGGCTGGCGCGGCGCGTCGCGGGACGTCGTCCTTGCGGCGCTGGCGCTCGTCCTCGGGGGGCTGGGCATGCGCGCCGTGCTGGGGGTCTTCGGATGAAAGGCCATCCCGGCTACTGGGCGTTTCTGGTGCATCGCGTCTCGGGGGTGCTGCTCACGCTGTTTCTGCCCGCGCACTTCATCGCGCTCGGCAGCGCGCTCGAGGGGGCCGCCGCGCTGGACGGGTTCCTCGCGTGGACCGCGCTGCCGGCGGTCAAGTTCGCCGAATGGGGCATCGTGGTGCTGCTCGCGGCGCACCTCGCCGGCGGTCTGCGGGTCCTCCTGCTGGAGTTCCTGCCGTGGCGCGACTGGCAGAAGACGCTCGCGGCGCTCGCGGCGGCGGCCTCTCTGGGCGTGGGACTTGCGTTTGCGCTCGCCCTGGCGGTTTAGAATCATGTGCACAAAGGGAGGGATCAACTCATGAAATCGTGGAGACTCGTTGCGGCAGCCGCCGCCATCCTGGTCTGCGCCTCGGCGCAGGCCCAATCCTGGCCGCAGAAGCCGGTGCGGTTCATCGTGCCGTTCCCGCCGGGCGGTGCGACCGACATTTCGGCGCGCCTGCTGAGCCAGCAGCTCACGGAAATGTGGGGCCAGACGATCGTCATCGAGAACCGCGGCGGCGCGGGCGGCGGCGTCGGCGCGGCGGAGGCGGCCAAGGCGGATCCGGACGGCTACACGCTGTTCTTCCCGTCGGGCTCGGTGGTCACGGCGAACCAGCACGTCTACGCCAGGCTCAACTACGACCCCGAGAAGGACTTCGTGCCCATCACCAACGTGGTTACCGGGCCGCAGGTGCTCGTCGTGCCGGCCAATTCGCCGTTCAAGACGGTCAAGGACCTGATCGCCGCCGCCAACGCGCAGCCGGGCAAGCTCACCTTCGGCCACGCGGGCATCGGCTCGCAGACGCATCTCGCCGCGGAGAACTTCGTCAACACGGCGAAAATCAACGCGGTGGCCGTCCCGTACCGGGGTGAAGGCCCGGCGCTCACGGGACTCGTGGGCGGCGAGACCAGCTTCGCGGTGACGAATCTCGCCGCGGCGGTTGGCCACGTCAATTCCGGCCGGCTGCGCGCGCTGGGGGTCACCAGCAAGGTCTCCGCGCCGCAGCTGCCGGCGGTGCCGCCGATCGCCAACACCCTGCCGGGCTTCGAGAACGCCGGCTGGTTCGGCCTGGTCGCGCCCACGGGCACGTCCAAGGAGATCATCGACAAGGTCTACCGGGACACCAAGAAGGCGCTCGAGTCCACCCAGATGAAGGCGCGCTTCTACGCGCAGGGGCTCACGCCCGTGGGCAACTCGCCCGAGGAGATGGGGCGCGCGATGAAGGAAGAGTCGGCGCTGTGGGCGCGGGTGGTGCGCGAGCGAAAGATCCAGGTGAAGTGAAGATCGACCCTGCGCAGATCGAGTCGGTTGCGCGCGAGCTGTACGTTCGCGCGCTCAAGCGCCTGCCGCCGGACGTCAAGCGCGGCATCGACGCGCTGGCCGCGCGCGAGACCGACGCCGGCGCGCAGCGCATGCTCGGCACGATGATCGCCAACATCCGCGTGGCCGAGGAGACCGACAACCTGCTCTGCCAGGACACCGGCCTGCCGATCTACAACGTGACGATCGGCCGCGGCGTCGAGGTCGACGGCGTGGCGCTCAAGCAGGCGATCCGCCGCGGCTGCGAGCGCGCGACGCGCGAGCACCCGTTCCGCTCCTCGGTCGTGCACCCGCTCACGCGCGTCAACGAGCACTCGAGCTGCGGGCGCGGGGTGCCGGTGATCGGCATCGACTTCTCCGAGGCGGACGAGGGCCTGGTGATCGAGATGATCCCGAAGGGCTCGGGCTCGGAGAACAACTCGTTCCTGCGCATGGCGATTCCCGCCGAGGGCGTGGACGCGGTCAAGCGGTTCGTCGTCGACTGCGTGCTCGAGGCGGGCGGCAAGACCTGCCCGCCGACGATCGTCGGCGTCGGCATCGGCGGCACCGCGGACCTCTGCATGCACCTGGCGAAGGTCGCGGCGACGCGGGCGCTGGGCACGCGGTGCGACGATCCCGAGGGCGCGAAGCTCGAGGCGGAACTGTCGCGCGCGGTGAACGTGCTCGGCGTCGGGCCGCAGGGGCTCGGCGGCGACGCGACCTCGTTCGCCGTGCACGTGGAGACGGCGGCCACGCACATCACCATGAATCCGGTGGCGGTCAACATGCAGTGCCATTCGGCGCGGCGCGCGCGCGCCACACTTCGCGCAGGAGGCGTGGACTATGCGGACTAGATGGCTGGCGTTCCTGATGCTGCTCGCGGCGCTGCCGGCCGGCGCGNNGCCATGGGGCTGTACCTGGCGGAGAAGAAATCGGCCGCGGCGGAGGCGATCGCGCTGGCGGGCCCGAAGCGCGTGGCGATCCACATGCTGCGCGACGTCGATGCGGCGACCTTCACGGAGGCGCTGGTGGACGGCCTGCGCGCCAATCACGACGACGCGACGATGAAGGCGCTGGAGCCGCGCGTCGCGCAGCTCAGCGCGATCATGGGCGAGCTGAAGGAGGCGAAGAAGGGCATGACCATCGCGCTCGACCTGCAGCCCGGCGCGGGCACCGTCGTCCAGGTGGACGGCCGGCCGCGCGGCGCGCCGATTCCGGGCGACGACTTCGCGCGCGCGCTGCTGCGCATCTGGCTCGGCGACAAGCCCGTGCAGGACGATCTCAAGCGCGGGCTGCTCGGCCAGCCCCAGTAGCGGCGATGGCGCACCACGAGTTCCGGATGCCCGTGAGCGAAGCGCAGGTGCGCGCGCTCCGCGTCAACGACACGGTCACGCTGAACGGCACGCTGTTCGGCATCCGCGATGCAACGCAGATCCACCTCTTCGACCGCGGCCGCACGACGCGTTTCGATCTGCGCGGGCACGCCGTGATTCACACCGCGCCCAACGTCAGGCCGGTGCCCCCGTCGGCGGCGCATCCCGCGGGGTACGCGCCGCTGTGCGTCGGCACGACGACCAGCGATCGCATGGAACGCTTCACGCGCCCGCTGCTGCAGCGCCACGGCGTGCGGCTGATCATCGGCAAGGGCGGCCTGCGCGAGGACTCGCTCGCGGCGTTCGGCGAGCTGGGCGGCGCATATCTGGCGATCATCGGCGGCACCGCGGCGCTGGAGACGACGTGGGTGGAGGCGATCGAGGACGTCGATCTCGACGATCTGAACCCGGAGTCGCTGTGGAAGTTCCGCGTGCGCGGCTTCGGGCCGCTGCTCGTCGGCATGGACAGCCACGGCGCCAGCCTCTTCGCGCAGGTGCGGCACGATGCGCAGGAACGGCGCGCCGCGGCCCTCGCGTCGCTCGGCGTCAAGACGTAGTCCGGTAGAATTGCGTAGACAACCAGAGGAGAGACACATGCGCGTCCTGCAAAGACTGGCCCGTTTCACCGCGCTGGCGCTCGTTGGCGCGGCGCTGCCCGCAGCGGCACAGAACATCTCGATCGGCACCGGCGGCACCGGCGGCGTCTACTACCCAATGGGCGGCGGCATGGCCGCGGTCCTGTCGAAGTACGTCACCGGGATGCAGGCGACCGCCGAGGTCACCGGCGGCTCGGTCGCCAACCTGCAGCTGATCGGCACCGGCAAGCCCTACATCGGGCTGACGATGGCCGATGCCACGCTCGACGCCTACAAGGGACAGGACAAGTTCAACGGCAAGCCGGTGGCCGTGCGCACCCTGATGGTGCTGTACCCGAACCGCATGCACGTGGTGTCGGTCGACGGCACGGGCATCAAGAAGATCACCGACCTCAAGGGCAAGCGCGTCTCGACGGGCTCGGGCGGCAGCGCCACCGAGGTGATGGCCTTCCGGGTGATCGAGGCGGCGGGCCTGGACAAGGACAAGGACATGACGCGCGAGCGTCTCGGCGTCGCCGAGTCGGTGAACGCGCTCAAGGACCGCAAGATCGACGCCTTCTTCTGGGTCGGCGGGCTGCCCACCGCGGCGGTCACGGACCTTGCCAACACGCCGGGCGCCAAGATCCAGATGATCGACCACGCGGACCTCGTGGCGGCGATGAACAAGAAGTACGGCAACCTGTACGTGAAGGACGTGATCGGCAAGGACATCTACAAGGGCATGGAGGCCGACAACCACCAGGCCACGGTCATGAACCTGCTGGTGGCGAACCAGAGCATGGACGAGAAGACCGCGTACAACATCGTCAAGGCGATCTTCGACCATCGCGACGAGCTGATCCGCGTCCACAAGGAGGCCGCGAACTTCAAGCTCGAGAACCAGACCGCGTCGGCGTCGCCGATTCCCTGGCATCCGGGCGCGATCAAGTACTTCTCGGAAAAAGGCATCAAGCTGAACTGAGCGCCGCGCGATTGACCGGCCCCGTCCAGCGTTGCTGACGGGGCTTTTTTCATTGGGGGGACGATGAGCGAAGAAATCGAGCGCCTGCACCGGCCCGCAGCCGAGGTCAGCGAGGAAGCGCTGATCCGCGCCGAGGAGATGATCGAGCGCGAGGAAGGCGTCCACAACAAGCTCAAGGGCCCGCTCGCGGTCTTCGTCGCCGCGGTGGCGGTCGTCATGGCGCTGTTCCATCTGTACACGGCGTATGCCATCGTGCGCCCGGAGCACCTGCGCGCGATTCACGTCGCGTTCGTGCTGTTCCTGTCGTTCCTCATCTTTCCCGTCGCCAAGTCCTTCCGGCACCGCGTCATGTGGTGGGACTGGCTGCTCGCGCTGGCGGGCGTCGCGACCACGGTCTACCTGATCGCCGGGGGCGACGATTTCTTCGACCGCTCGATCGTGCCGAACGACTGGGACATCGTCTTCGGCGTCGGGCTTGCGCTGCTCATCCTCGAGGCGATGCGGCGCACCACCGGCTGGATCCTGCCGTTCGTCACCATCTGCTTCCTGCTGTACGCCTTCTACGGCGAATACCTGCCGCCGCCCTGGACGCACAAGGGCTACGAGGTCCCGCGCCTCGTCGGCCACATGTACATGACGCTGGAGGGCATCTACGGCACGGCGATCGCCGTGTCCTCGACGCTGATCATCCTGTTCACGATCTACGGCGCGTTTCTGCAGTTCTCCGGCGCCGGCAAGTTCTACATCGACTTCTCCTTCGCCGCGATGGGCGGCAAGCCGACCAGCGCGGGGCGCACGGTCACGCTGGCGTCGTTCCTGCTCGGGGGGCCGTCGGGCTCGGGCGTGGCGACGACGGTGACGCTCGGCGCGGTCGCGGCGCCGATGCTGGCGAAGGTCGGCTACAGCAAGGACGAGGCGGGCGGACTGCTCTCCGCCGGCGGCCTCGGGGCGATCATCTCGCCGCCGGTGCTGGGCGCCGCCGCGTTCCTGATCGCCGAGTTCCTGAAGATCTCCTACCTCGACGTGGTTCTCATGGCGGTCATCCCGACCTGCCTCTACTACCTCGCGCTGTTCATCATGGTCGAGATCGACGTGCGCAAGTTCGGCATGAAGGACGTGCTGTTCGAGCAGGTCGAGTCGGCCTGGAGCCTGACCAAGAAGTACTGGTTCCACTTCCTGTCGCTGGTCTCGATCGTCGCCTTCATGCTGATGGGCTTCTCCCCGGAGCTGTCGGTGTTCTGGGCGACGGTCGTGGCGTTCGTGACCAGTTTCCTGCACCGCGACTGCGCGATGTTCTCCTACGACTTCCTGCGCGGGCGGGAACCGTTCCTGCGCGGGTTCTTCGGCTCGCCGCTGTTCCTGGCGCTGGACGGCGGCGCGCGCGCCGTGCTCAACGTCGCCGCGACCTGCGCCGGCGCCGGCCTGATCGTCGGCGTGGTGACGCT
>DKBI01000263.1 GCA_002451175.1 Betaproteobacteria bacterium UBA6904 | reverse complement strand
CGCCAGTGGCAGGAGTTCTTCCACGGCAACCGCTATTCCGAGTCGTACATGGATGCGCTGCCCGATTTCGTCAAGCTCGCCGAGGGCTACGGGCACGTCGGCGTGCGCGTCGAGCGGCCGGAGGACGTCGAGCCCGCCCTGCGCGACGCATTTCAGCGCAAGGACGACCTCGTGTTCCTCGACGTCCTTACCGACCAGACGGAGAACGTCTATCCCATGGTGCCGGGCGGCAAGGGCATCACGGAGATGATCCTCGCGGAAGATCTCTGATGCGCCACATCATTTCCGTGCTCCTGGAGAACGAGGCCGGCGCGCTGTCGCGCGTCGCCGGGCTGTTTTCAGCGCGCGCCTACAACATCGAATCGCTCACGGTGGCGCCGACCGAGGACGCTTCGCTGTCGCGGATGACGATCGTCACGACCGGCTCCGAAGACGTCATCGAACAGATCACGAAACAGCTCAACAAGCTCGTCGAGGTCGTCAAGGTCGTCGATCTTTCCGACGCGGAGCACATCGAGCGCGAGCTGATGCTGATCAAGGTGCGCGCGGGGGCCAAGGAGCGCGAAGACATGAAGCGCATGGCGGACATCTTCCGCGGCCGGGTCATCGACGTGTCCGACAACACGTACACGATCGAACTGACGGGCGACGGCGAGAAGCTCGATGCGTTTCTGCGCGCCCTCGAGCCGAGCAGCATCGTCGAGACAGTGCGCACGGGCGCCAGCGGCATCGGCCGCGGCAACCGCGTGCTGCGTGTTTGAGGGGTCAGACCCCTTTCATTCTGCCGAAACGACGGAAGGGGTCTGACCCCTTTCCTGGGAGACACCATGAAGGTCTATTACGACAAGGACGCCGACCTCTCGCTCGTCAAGGGCAAGAAGGTCACGATCCTCGGCTACGGTTCGCAGGGTCACGCGCACGCGCTCAACCTGCACGATTCGGGCATCAAGGTCACCGTGGGGCTGCGCAAGGGCGGGGCGTCGTGGGACAAGGCGCGCAAGGCCGGGCTCAAGGTCGCGGAAATCGGCGCGTCGGTGCTGGGCGCCGACATCGTCATGATGCTCATGCCGGACGAGCACATCGCGGCGGTCTACGCGAGCGAAGTGGAGCCGAACATCAAGAAGGGCGCGGCGCTCGCCTTCGCGCACGGGTTCAACGTGCATTACGGCCAGGTCCAGCCGCGTGCCGATCTCGACGTCTGGATGGTGGCGCCCAAGGCGCCGGGCCACACCGTGCGCTCGACGTATGCCGGCGGCGGCGGCGTTCCGATGCTCATCGCCGTGCACCGCGATGGCTCGAAGAAGGCGCGCGACATGGCGCTTTCCTACGCCGCGGCGATCGGCGGCGGCAAGGCGGGGATCATCGAAACCACGTTCAAGGAAGAGACCGAGACGGACCTGTTCGGCGAGCAGACCGTCCTGTGCGGCGGGTGCGTCGAGCTCGTCAAGGCCGGGTTCGAGGTGCTGACCGAGGCGGGCTACGCGCCGGAGATGGCGTACTTCGAATGCCTGCACGANNCACGAGCTGAAGCTGATCGTCGACTTGATGTACGAGGGTGGCATCGGCACGATGAACTACTCGATCTCCAACAACGCCGAGTACGGCGAATACGTCACCGGCCCGAAGATCATCGACGCGGCGACGCGCGAGCGCATGCGCGAGGCGCTCGTGCGCATCCAGACCGGCGAGTACGCGAAGGATTTCGTGCTCGAGAACCGCGCGGGGGCGCCGACGCTGCTCTCGCGGCGGCGCATCACCGCCGAGCACCCGATCGAGAAGGTCGGGGGGCGCTTGCGCGAGATGATGCCTTGGATCCGCAAGAACCGGCTCGTGGACACGAGCAAGAACTAGCCGGGTCGGCCGGGGAGCCGGAGGGCTCCCCGGCACGTTCTGGCTGACGCGGATGCGCCCCGCCTATCCCCACCCCATCATCGCCCGCGAGGGGTGGCCGTTTCTCGCCATCGCCGTGGCGGTTGCGGCCGGCGTCTGGGCGTTGGCGGGCGCGCCGTGGTCGCTGCCGTTCTGGCTCGCGGCGCTGTTCGTGCTGCAGTTCTTCCGCGATCCGCCCCGCGACGTTCCGGAGGATCCGACGGCGGTGGTTTCCGCCGCCGACGGCCGCATCGTCGCCGTGGAGCGCACGCGCGATCCGTGGCTCGAGCGCGACGCGCTCAAGGTGTCGGTGTTCATGAACGTCTTCAACGTGCACTCCAATCGCGCGCCGGTCGANNCACTACCTGCCGCTCGATGCGCAGGTCACCGCGGAGCTGGGCGCAACGGTGCGCGCGGCCGAGAGCGTGATCGCGCGCCTTTCGCCGCATGGCTGAGCTGCCGCTGCCGCCCGGTTTGCCCCCGCGAGGCGGGACGTTGCGCCGCCGCGGGATCTACGTGCTGCCGAACCTGTTCACCACCGGGGCGCTCTTCGCCGGCTTCTACGCCATCGTGCAGGCGATGAACGGGCGCTTCGAGCACTCGGCGATCGCGATCCTCGTCGCGGTGGTGCTCGACGGTCTGGACGGGCGCGTGGCGCGCCTGACGCGCACGCAGAGCGAATTCGGCGCGCAGTACGATTCCCTCTCGGACATGGTGTCCATGGGGGCGGCGCCGGCGCTCGTGATGTACGAGTGGGTCCTCAAGGACCTGGGGCGGTTTGGCTGGATCGCGGCGTTCGTCTACTGCGTCGGCGCCGCGCTGCGGCTGGCGCGCTTCAACGTCAACATCGAAGTGGTGGACAAGCGTTTCTTCCAGGGGCTGCCGAGCCCGGCCGCGGCCTCGCTGGTGGCGGGCTTCATCTGGCTGGCGATCGACAACAAGATCCCGGTGTCGTCCTACGGCATACCGTGGATCACGGGATTCCTCGCGCTGTACGCGGGCATCACGATGGTCGCGAACGCGCCGTTCTACAGCTTCAAGGACATCAACCTGCGCAAGAGCGTGCCGTTCGCGGCCGTGCTGGTCATCGTGCTCGGCTTCGTGCTCGTGTCCTCCGATCCGCCGATCGTGCTGTTCCTGCTGTTCTGCGGCTACAGCGTCTCGGGCTACGTGCTGTGGGCGCTCGGCAAGCGCGCGAAACCGCCCACGGGATCGGAGTGATGCCCAACCCGGCCGCGGCCGCCGCTTGAGCCAGACGCCGATCCGCATCGAAGAGCCGCGCCCCGCGTCGCCGCCGCGCGGCTTCGCGCTCTTCAGGCTCGGTTTCCGGCCGTTCTACCTGCTCGCCGCGCTGTTCGGCGCAGTCGCCGTGCTCGCATGGATCGGGACGTTCCACGGCCTGCGCTGGAACGGTGGCGTGGCGCCGATCCTCTGGCATGCGCACGAGATGGTGTTCGGTTTCGCGTTCGCGGTGATCGCGGGCTTTCTGCTGACCGCGGGCCGTCTCTGGACGGGCCGCAGCACGCCCGAGGGATGGCCACTCGCGCTGCTCTGCGTGCACTGGACGGGAGCGCGCGTCCTGATGGCCACGGGTCCGGCGGGGCTCGCCGCGATCGTCGACGGAACGTTTCCATTCGTCGTCGCCGCCGTCATGGCGCGCGCGATCTTCGGTTCCGGCAATCGTCGCAACGATTTCGTCGTCGCGCTGCTGGTCGCCTTCGGCGCTGCAAACCTCTGGTTTCACGCTGCGCCCGGCGCGCCGCCGATTCGCGCGGCGCTGTGGCTCGTGATGACGCTCGTCGTGGTCATGGCAGGCCGCGTCGTGCCGTCGTTCACGGCCAATGCCTTGCCGAAGGCGGGCGTGGTCATCCGGCCGCGTCTCGACCGCGCGGCGATGGTTGCGACGCTGGCCGCGTTTGCGGCCGACGTGATCGGACTCGGCGCTGCATTCGTCGCTCCCGCTGCAGTGGCGGCGGCCGCATTGCATGCCGTGCGGCAGTGGGGCTGGCGGCCG
>DKBI01000297.1 GCA_002451175.1 Betaproteobacteria bacterium UBA6904 | reverse complement strand
AAGGACACCAAGGGCAAGCAGCGCCTGGTGATCACCGACATGGACGGCGCGCAGCACGAGTACCTGATTCCGAAGGACAAGCACGTGCTGGTGCACGACGGCCAGGTGGTGAACAAGGGCGAGATGATCGTCGACGGCCCGGTGGATCCGCACGATCAGCTGCGGCTTCTCGGGGTCGAGGCGCTCGCGCGCTACATCATCGACGAAGTGCAGGACGTCTACCGCCTGCAGGGCGTGAAGATCAACGACAAGCACATCGAGGTGATCGTGCGGCAGATGCTGCGCCGCGTGCAGATCGAGGATCCGGGCGAGGCGGGCTTCATCACCGGCGAGCAGGTCGAGCGCGCGGAGGTGCTGGAGGAGAACGAGAAGGCCGAAAAAGAGGGCAAGAAGCCCGCGACCTACTCGTACATGCTGCTGGGCATCACGAAGGCGTCGCTGTCGACNNCGTGGCGCCGGTTGCCGACGCGCTGTCGACGGTGTTCGAGCGCGCGGCGATCGGCATCGCGCACCTCGACATGCAGGGGCTGGTCCTCAAGGCGAACGCCAAGCTGTGCCAGATGCTCGGGCGCAGCGAGAAGGCGCTCGTCGGCACGGCCCTGCAGGACCTGTCGCACCCGGAGGACCGCGGCGCGGTCGGCTCGAACCTGCCGCTGCTGCGCGCCGGCCGCATCGACAGCCTGAACTTCGAGAAGCGCTACCTGCATCGCACGGGGCGGCCGGTGTGGGTGCGCGTGTCGCTGGTGCTGGTGCGGGACAGGAAGCGCCGGCCGGACAAGTTGGTCGCGATGATGGAGGACATTACGGCGCGGCGGGAGGCCGAGCAGGCGCGCGACCATTCGCACGCGCTCCTCGCCGCGGCGCTCGATTCGACGGCGGACGGCGTGCTGCTCACCGGGCTGGACAAGCGGGTCACGGCCTACAACCGGCGCTTCAAGGAACTGCTCGGGCTGTCCGACGCGGCGCTCGAGAGCGGCCACGTCGACGCGGTGTTCGGCGCGATGGCGCGCAGCCTGGCGGATCCGCAGGCGGCCGCGGCGTCGCTCGAGGCGCTGTATGCCAATCCGACCCGCGAGTCGCGCGACGAGATCCTCTTCGCGGACGGCCGCGTCATCGAGCGCGTGTCCGTGCCGCAACGTGCCGGGACGACGATCACCGGGCGCGTGTGCAGTTTCCGCGACATCACCGATCACCGGAGGAATGAAACCGACCTGCTGGAGGCAAAGCGCCGCCTGCAGCTGGCGATGGACGTCTCCGGGGTGTCGATCTGGGATGCCGACCTGCGTACCGGCAAGGTCTACCTGAGCCCGGGCTGGTCGCATCTGCTGGGCGAGCTGCCGCACGAGACCCTGACCACGGTCGAGGCGCTCACCGGCATCACGCATCCGGAGGACATCGAGCGCGTGCGGCAGGCCTCGCTCGCGGTGATGAAGGGCAAGGCGGAGCAGTACACGGAGGAGCACCGCGTCCGCTCGAGCAGCGGCGAGTGGCGCTGGGTGCGCAGCGGCGGTCGCGTCATCGAGCGCGACGCCAGGGGCCGCGCGCTGCGCATGATCGGCACGAACCTCGACGTGACGGACCGCAAGGAGGCCGAGCAGGCGCTGCGCGTCTCGGAGGAGCGGCTGCAGGCCGCGGTGCGCGGCTCGGGCGCCGGGGTCTGGGACTGGAACGTCGCCACGGGCGAGTACTTCATGTCCGCGCGCCTGAAGCGGCTGCTCGGGTTCGAGGAAGAGGAACTGCGCAACGACCGCGACGAATACGTGAGCCGCATCCACGCCGAGGACCGGCCCCGGGTGGACGAAGCGGTGAGCGCGCACTTCCACAAGCGCGAGCCCTTCCATCTCGAGTACCGGCTGCGCCGCAAGGATGGCAGCTACGTCTGGTGCCGCACCGTGGGCCAGGCGGCGTGGGACGACGGCGGCCGCGTGCTGCGTTTCTCCGGGACCACGCTCGACATCGACGCGCAGAAGCGCGCCGAGGAAAATCTGGAGCGCGTCGCGCAGCACGACTCGCTCACCGGGCTGCCCAACCGCAATCTGCTGCGCGACCGGCTGCGCCGGGCGATTCTCCGCGCGCGCCGCAGCCATTGCCTGGTCGGCGTGATGTTCATCGACCTGGACCGCTTCAAGGTGATCAACGACACGCTCGGCCACGACGTCGGCGACCAGCTGCTGCTGGAGGTGTCGAAGCGGCTGACCGAGTGCACGCGCGGCGGCGACACCGTCGCGCGCCTGGGCGGCGACGAGTTNNGCGGTGGTGCTGCCCGACCTGCCGGACGCGCAGACCGCGGGCAAGGTCGCGCAGAAGATCCTCGAGCGGCTCTCGGCGCCCGTCGAGCTCGAGCGGCGCGAGGTCTACGTCACCGCCTCCGTCGGCATCACGGTGTACCCGAGCGATACCGAGGACCAGGACACGCTGATCCGCAACGCCGACGTGGCGATGTACCGCGCCAAGGAGCAGGGTCGCGCGAACTTCCAGTACTTCACGCCGGAGATGAACCGGCGCACGGTGCACTTCCTCGAACTCGAGAGCCGCCTGCGCCATGCGCTGGAGCGCGACGAGTTCCTGCTGCAATACCAGGCGCGCGCCGATGTGGCCTCCGGCCACATCACCGGCGCGGAGGCGCTGCTGCGCTGGCGCCCGCAGGGCAGCGAGCGGCTCGTGGCGCCGGTGGAGTTCATCCCGCTGCTGGAGGAGACGGGCATGATCGTTCCCGTCGGGGAGTGGGTGCTGTCGACGGCATTCGAGCAATTGAAGCGATGGCGCTCGGACGGCGTGCCGCTCGTGCCGGTCGCGGTCAACGTCTCGCCGCGGCAGTTCCAGCGCCAGGAGCTCGTGCCGGCGATCCGGCGGCTGCTCAGCGCGACCGGGGTGGCGCCGGGCATGATCGAGCTCGAGATCACCGAGGGGCTGGTGATGCAGGACACGGACTACAGCGTCGCCGCGATGAAGGAGCTGAATGCGCTCGGCGTGCCGCTCGCCATCGACGATTTCGGCACCGGGTATTCGTCGCTGTCGTACCTGAAGCGCTTCGCGATCGACCGGCTGAAGATCGATCGCTCGTTCATCCGCGACCTGACCACCGATCCGGACGACGCGGCGATCATCACCGCGGTGATCGCGATGGCGCACAAGCTCGGCCTGCGGGTCGTCGCCGAGGGCGTGGAGACCGTGGCGCAGAAGCTCTTCCTGCAGGAGTACGGCTGCGACGAGTTCCAGGGCAACCTGTTCTCGCCACCCGTGGATCTGGATCGCTTCGAAGTACTGCTCGCCACGCAGACGATCTCGCGGTCGCCCGCGGGTTGAGCCGGCCATGAGAGTCCGCGACGCATCGCGCATCGACGCCGCGGCCATTGCGGCGATCTACGCGCATCATGTGGAACACGGACTGGCGACGTTCGAGGAGGCCTCGCCGAGCGCCGGGGAGATGGCGGGCCGCCTCGAGGAGGTGACCGCGAAGGGGCTGCCCTTCCTCGTCGCCGAGGGCGCGGGCGAGGTGCTCGGCTACGGCTACTGCGCGCCGTACCGCACGCGCTCGGCGTACCGCTTTGCGCTCGAGGACTCGGTGTACGTGCGCGAAGGGCACCACCGCAAGGGGATCGGGCGCGCGATCCTCGCCGCGCTGATTGCCCGCTGCGAGGCGCTCAACTACCGGCAGCTGGTCGCGGTGATCGGCGACAGCGGCCACCAGCCGTCGATCGGCCTGCACGCAAGCCTCGGCTTCGTGCGCGCGGGCGTGCTGCGCTCGGTCGGCTACAAGTTCGGCCGCTGGGTGGACACCGTGCTCATGCAGCGCCCGCTGGGCAGCGGCGACGGCACGCGTCCGTAGTTCGGCTCGCCCCGCTCAGGGCACGACGACGACTTTGCCCTTGGCGCGGCGCCCGGCGAGCTCGTTCATCGCCTCGGCGGCCCTGGCCAGCGGGTACTGCGACGAGACGTGGGGCTTGAGCTTGCCCTGCATGAACCATTCGCCGAGTTCCCGCACCGCCGAGGCGAACTCCGCGGGCGTGCGCTTGGACCACTCGCCCCAGTACACGCCGATGATCGAGCGCTCCATGAGCAGCGGCAGGTTGAGCGGCACTTTCGGGATTTCGCCCGAGGCAAAGCCGATGACGAGGAACCGCGCCCGCCAGTTCGAGGAGCGCAGCGCGGCCTCGGCGTAGGGGCCGCCGACCGCGTCGTAGACGACGTCCACGCCCTTGCCGCCGGTCGCGCGCTTGATGCCCTCGCGCAGGTCTTCCGTGGCGTAATTGATCGTCGCGTCGGCGCCGTGCTCGCGGCACACGGCGAGCTTGTCCTCGGTGGAGGCGCAGGCGATGACCTGCAGGCCGAGCACCTTGCCGATCTCGATGGCGGCGATGCCGACGCCGCCCGCGGCGCCGAGGACGAGCAGCGTCTCGCCCGGCCGGGTGTCGGCGCGATGCTTGAGGGCGTGGTGCGACGTGCCGTAGGTCAGGATGAACGACGCCGCGGTGACGAAATCCATGTTGCCCGGAATCGGCAGGATGCGGTTGGCGGGCGCCAGGCATTCCTCGGCGAAGCCGCCGTAGCCCGCGAACGCGATCACGCGATCGCCCGGCTTGATGTGCTGCACGCCGTCGCCGATTTCCTTCACGACGCCGGCAAATTCGCTGCCGGGAGAAAACGGCAGCGGCGGCTTCACCTGGTACTTGTTCTGGACGATGAGCACGTCGGGGAAGTTGACGCTCGCCGCCTTGACGGTCACGACGACTTCGCCGGGGCCGGCCTTCGGCGAGGGGATCTCCTCGACGGTGAGCGACTCGGGGGGGCCGAACTGCTTGCACAGCAATGCCTTCACGGGGATCTCCTCGCAAAAAACGCGTCGGCTAGAATGCTCGCATGAACGAGCCCATTCTGCATCATTACCCGGTTTCGCCCTTCGCCGAGAAGGTGCGCGCGATGCTCGGCTTCAAGGGCATCGCCTGGAAATCCGTGGTCATTCCCATGGTCATGCCCAAGCCGGACCTCGTCGCGCTCACGGGCGGCTATCGCCGCACGCCGGTCCTGCAGATCGGCGCCGACGTCTACTGCGACACGGCGCTGATCGCGCGCGTGCTGGAGCGCGTGGCGCCCGCGCCGACGCTCTTTCCGTACGGCGATGCGTTCGCCAACCGCGCGATGGCGCATTTCGCCGACAGCGTGATGTTCAACCTCGCGGTGCCCATCGGCTTTCAGCCCGGCGGCATGGTGAAGATCTTCCTGCCGGAGGCGACGCCGGAATTTCTGGCCGGTTTCGCCAAGGACCGCGCGGCGATGCGCCAGGGCGGCACCGTGCGGCGCGGCCCGCTGGCCGAGTGCAAGGCCAACCTGGCGGGATTGCTCGCGCCGATCGAGGGGCAGCTCGGCGACCGGCCGTTCCTCCTCGGCGCGAGCGCGAGCGAATGCGATTTTTCCCTCTACCACGTGCTCTGGCCGATCTGGCGCGTGCCCGAGACGCGGCCGATGCTCGCCGCATTCCCGAAAGTGCTGGCGTTCGTCGAGCGCGTGAACGCATTCGGCCAGGGCAAGCCCCAGGAGCTCTCGAGCGCGCAGGCGATCGGTATCGCGAAGCGGGCGAGGCCCGAGGCGATCCGCAATCCGCAGGCGATCGAGACCGACGGCCTCGCGCTCGGCGAGACGGTGCAGGTGATGCCGGTGGACTACGCCCTCGACCCGGTGAAGGGCGAGCTGCTGCACTGCTCGACCGACGAGATCGCCGTGCGCCGCACGGATCCGCGCGCCGGCACGGTGGTGGTGCATTTCCCGCGGTTCGGCTTCCAGCTGCAGCGCGCGAGCTGAGCGCCGCGCCGGCGGCCCGGCGCGCTCAGCGATTGGCGGCGCCGCCGTCGATCGTGACGATGCAGCCCGAGGTGTAGGCGCTGCGCGGCGAGGCGAGAAACGCGGCCATCCAGGCGATCTCCGCGGCATGCGCCGGGCGGCCGAAGGACATGCCCTTGAAGAGTTCCTGGTAGCGCTCGGCGTCGCCGAGTTGCGTCGCCGCCATCTGCCGGTACAGGCTGAGCAGCCGGTCGGTGGCGACCGGCCCCGGATTGATGCCGACCACGCGCACGCCGTCGGCGTGGGAAGCGCCCCCGAGCGCGCGCGTGAACGCCATCAGCCCGGCGTTGCCGGTGCTGCCCGCGATATACGCGGCGTTCATGCGCTCGCCCGCGCTGCCGATGACGTTGACGATCACACCCTGCTGCCGGGCCTTCATCTGCGCGTAGACGAGCCGCGTCAGGTTGATGTAGCCGAACACCTTGAGGTCCCAGGCGCGGCGCCAGGTCGGCTCGTCGACGCGCAGCAGGTCGCCGCCCGGGATGGCGCCCGCGTTGTTCACGAGGATGTCGAGCTCGCCCGCCCAGGCCACCAGGGTTTCCGCGGCGCCGGGCTGCGAGAGATCGATCGCCCTGGCATGGGGCGAATCGCCGGGGTTGCGCGCGGCGATGAGAACCTCGCATCCTTCGGCCGCGAGCACGTCCGCGCAGGCGCGGCCGATGCCCTTGGAGCCGCCGGTCACCAGCACGCGCTTGCCTTTCAGTTCCAGGTCCATGAAACGGGTCTCCCGCCGGGCAGTTTTTTGGATAGTCTACTGCCATGCCCACGCTGCTGACCGACGACGGCATCCGGCTGCACTACGAGGAGGCTGGCCGCGGCACGCCGCTGGTGTTCGTGCACGAGTTTGCCGGGGACGCGCGCAGCTGGGAGCCGCAGCTGCGCCATTTCTCGCGGCAGTACCGCTGCATCGCCTACCACGCGCGCGGCTACCCGCCCTCCGACGTCCCGGAGGCTCTCGAGCGCTACTCGCAGGACCGGGCGCGGGACGACATCCGCGCGGTGCTCGATGCGCTCGGCATCGACCGCGCGCACGTCGTCGGCCTTTCGATGGGCGCGTTTGCGACGCTGCATTTCGGCATGCGGTACGCGTCCGGGAACGGCGCGCCGCGCGCGCTTTCGCTCACCGTGGCGGGCGGTGGCTACGGCGCGCATCCCGCGCATTACGCCGCCTTCCAGGCCGAGTCCAGGGCGAACGCGGGACTCATCCGCGAAAAAGGCATGGCGGCCTTTGCCGCCGGTTATGCCGACGGCCCCACGCGCGTGCAGTTCGCGGCGAAGGATCCGCGCGGGTTCGCAGAGTTTCAGCGCCTGCTGGCCGGGCACTCGGCGGTCGGTTCGGCGAACACGATGGAAGGCTATCAGGGCCGGCGGCCTTCGCTCTACGGGCTGACCGAGGAAATGCGGCGCATCGCGGTGCCGGTGCTGATCGTTGCCGGAGACGAGGAAGAGCCGTGCCTCGAGGCGTGCCTGCTGATGAAGCGCTGCATTCCGGCGGCCGGGCTCGCCATCCTGCCGAAGAGCGGCCACACGATCAATCTGGAGGAGCCCCAGCGGTTCAACGCGCTGCTGGAGGATTTTTTGCACCGCGTGGAAACCGGCAGCTGGGCGATGCGCGATCCGCGCGCGGCGCCGGCATCGATCTGGGGACCGGGCGGCAAACCCATCTGAGGAATTGGCGATGAGCGATGGCGGGCTGACGATTCAGGAGATTCGCGTGCGCGCCGTGTCGGCGCCCATGAAGCGACCGTTGACGACCAGCACCGGGGCGCTGACGCGGGCGGCGCTGGTCCTCGTGGATCTGCGGACCGCGAGCGGGATTACCGGCCGCAGCTACCTCTTTCCGCTCGGGCCGCACAACGTGGCGCCGATCGTGAAGCTCCTGGAGGCGATGGCCGAGATGCTGAAGGGCGACGCCGTGGCGCCGTTCGAGATCGAGCGCAAGCTGCGCGCCCGCTACACGCTGCTCGGCGTTCACAACATCGTGCTGTTTGCCCTGTCGGGAATCGACATGGCGGCCTGGGACGCCCTCGGTCAGGCGCAAGGCCGGCCGCTGGTCGAATTGCTCGGCGGCGTGCCGAAGCCGGTTCTGGCCTACAACTCCAATGGCCTCGGCATTCTGCCGCTGAAGCCGCTCGTCAAGGAGGCGGTGGAGCTGGTGCGCGAGGGCTTCGGCGCCGTCAAGCTGCGGCTCGGTCGCCCGAGCCTGGATGCGGACCGGGCGGCACTGCTCGCGGTGAGGCAGGCGATCGGCCCGGACGTGACGCTGATGGTGGACTTCAACCAGGCGCTGACCGTTGCGGAGGCGATCCGCCGCGGGCGCATGATCGACGAGGAAGGCGGCGTGCTGTGGATCGAAGAGCCGGTGCGCGCGGACGATTTCGCGGGCTGCGCCAAGGTGGCGCGCGAAGTCGCCACGCCGATCCAGATCGGCGAAAACTTCATGGGGCCCGAGCAGATGGCGCAGGCGCTCGCCGCGCAGGCCTGCGACTACGTGATGCCGGATGCCCAGCGCATCGGCGGCGTCACCGGGTGGATGCGCGCCGCGGCGCTCGCCCAGGCGGCGGGCCTGGAGATGTCGAGCCACCTGTTTCCGGAGGTGAGCGCGCACCTGCTGGCCGTCACGCCCGGCGGCCATTACCTGGAGTACGTCGATTGGGCAAACCCGATTCTCGCGCAGCCGCTCGAGCTGCGAGACGGCTGGGCGCAGGTTCCCACCAGTCCCGGTACCGGGATCCGCTGGGATGAAAAGGCGGTGAAGCGTCATGCGCTTTGACCCCATGGCGCGGGCCGCGCTGCTGGCGTTCGCGCTGGCCGCCGCGACGGCCGCGCAGGCGCAGGTCACGATCGAAGCGCCCTGGGTGCGTGCCACGCCGCCGGGCGCGCAGGTGGGGGGCGGCTACCTCGTGGTTCGCAACGCGGGCACGGCGCCCGACCGCCTGATCGGCGCGTCCTCGGCCTCCGCCGAGCGGGTCGAGTTGCACGTCCACATCCGCGAAGGCGAGGTGATGAAGATGCGCGAGGTGCCGGGGTTCGACGTGCCGGCGAAAGGCAGTTTCGAGCTGAAGCCCGGGGGCGCGCATCTCATGTTCGTGCAGATCCGCCAGCCCTTCAAGGAAGGCGAGACGATCCCGGTCAGGCTCCGCTTCGAGAAGGCGGGCGAAGTGAGCGCGGTGTTCCGCGTCGGCCGGCTGGGCGGCGCCGCCGCACCGGCATCTCCCGGGAGGAACTAGCGCCTGAAGCGGCGCTCAGGGCTCGGCCGCAAACAACGCGCGGCCGACGTACCAGGCGATGCCGGCGACGAAGGCCGAGCAGGGGATCGTCAGGACCCAGGCCCAGAGGATGTTCCCGGCAACGCCCCAGCGCACCGCGGACACGTTGTGCGCGGTGCCCATGCCGACGATCGCGCCATTGATGGTGTGCGTGGTCGACACCGGGATGCCGAACGAGGTGGCGATGAACAGCGTGATCGATCCCGAGAGCTCCGCGCAGAAGCCCCCGTACGGCCGCACCTTGGTGATGCGCTGGCCCATCGTCTTGACGATGCGCC
>DKBI01000275.1 GCA_002451175.1 Betaproteobacteria bacterium UBA6904 | reverse complement strand
GGCGTCGTCACCGGCATGACGATCACGGCGCGGCAGCCGAGCTTCTGCGCCGCGAGCGCAACGCCCTGCGCGTGATTCCCCGCGCTCGCGGCGATCACGCCGCGCGCGAGCTTCGCGGGCGCCAGCCCCGCCATCTTGTTGTAGGCGCCCCGGTTCTTGAAGGAGAACACGGGCTGCAGGTCCTCGCGCTTGAGCAGCAGCCGGTTGCCGAGGCGCCGCGACAGCAGCGGCGCTGCCTCGAGCGGCGTCTGCACCGCGACGTCGTAGACGCGGGCGCGGAGGATGCGCTCGAGGTAGTCGTCGCGCTTCACGCGTTCAGCCATAGGTGAAGAAGCCGCGGCCCGACTTGCGGCCGAGGTAGCCCGCCTCCACCATCTCCACGAGCAGCGGCGCGGGCCGGTATTTCGGATCCTTGAAGCCCTCGAACAGGACCTGCATCACGGCCAGCTCCACGTCCAGGCCGATGAGATCGCACAGCGCGAGCGGCCCCATCGGGTGATTCGCGCCGAGCTTCATTGCCGCGTCGACCTCCTCCGCNNTGACCGGCGTCTTGCCGATCTGCTTCGCCAGCGCCTCGACCGCCCCGTAGGTGGCGTCCGACGTCTGCAGCCCGCGGATCAGCTCGACGAGCGACATCATCGCCACCGGGTTGAAGAAATGCATGCCGATCACCTGCGCCGGGCGCCGGGTGGCGGCGGCGATGCGCGAGATCGAAATGGAGGAGGTGTTCGTCGCGAGCACCGCCGCGGCCGGCAGGAGCTGGTCGAGCTCGCCGAAGATCTTCAGCTTGAGATTCAGGTTCTCGGTCGCCGCCTCGATCACCAGCCCGCAGTCCTTGACCACGCCGAGATCCGTCGCGACGCGGATGCGGCCGAGCGCCGCCGCCTTGTCCGCGGCGGTCATCTTCTCGCGCTTGATGAGGCGGTCGTAGCTGCCTGTGATGCTCGCCATGCCGCGGTCGAGCTGCGCCTGCGCGACGTCGGTCATCGCCACCTCGACCCCCGCGGCGGCGAGCACCTGGCTGATGCCGTTGCCCATCGTTCCCGCGCCGACCACGCCGATCTTGCCGAATGCCATGACATCCCCCGAATTGAGATTTGCGTAACCGCGGCACTTTACCCATCGCCGGGAAGGCCGCCCTTGATCCTGCTTAAGGCGCGCTCAGGCCACCTCCAGCTTGGCGACGGCGAGCGCGAGCCACTTCACGCCCTGCCGGCCGAAATTGACCTGCACCCGCGCCTCCTCGCCCTGCCCCTCGGCGTCGACGATCACCCCGGGGCCGAACTTCGCGTGCTGCACGTTCTGGCCGATGCGGAACCCGCCCGGCAGCCCGGCGCTCCCGCGAAAACCTTGCTCGCGCCGCGGCGGCTCACGCCAGGACGACGCCGCCGTCACCGCCGCGCGGCGCGCCTCGGCGAACCGCGGCGTGAGCCACTGCTTGAGGCCTTCGGGAATCTCGTCGAGGAAGCGCGACGGCAGGTTGTAGCGCGTCTGGCCGTGCAGCATGCGCGTCTGCGCGAAGCTCAGGACGAGGCGCTGCCGCGCGCGCGTGATCGCGACGTAGGCGAGGCGCCGCTCCTCCTCCACACCGTCGCGCTCGAGCTGGCTCTGCTCGTGCGGGAACAGGCCCTCCTCGAGCCCGGTGAGGAACACGGTGTCGAATTCGAGCCCCTTCGCGGAATGCACGGTCATCAGCTGCAGCGCGTCCTGGCCGTCGCCCGCCTGATGCTCGCCCGCCTCGAGCGCGGCATGCGCGAGGAAGGCGCTGAGCGGATCGGCGGCGGCAGGCGCTTCCTCGGATGCGCCGGTTTCCAGCCCGGCATCGCGCTCCTCGGAGGCGAAGGCGGCCGCGGCGTTGACGAGCTCCGCGAGGTTCTCGATGCGGTCGGCGCCCTCGCGCTCGTTGCGGTAGTGCTCCACCAGCCCGCTGCGCGCGATCACCAGCTCGACGATCTCCGCGAGCCCGAGCGCGGCGCGCTCGCCGCGCAGCGCCTCGATGAGCGCGCGGAACGCGCCGAGCGCCGGCGCCGAGCGCCCGCTCAGCGCGCCCGCCGACGCCAGCAGGCTCGCGCCGCCCGCGCGCGCCGCCTCCTGCAGCTGCTCGACGGACCGGGCGCCGATGCCGCGCGGCGGGAAATTCACCACGCGCAGGAATGCGCTGTCGTCCTCGGGCGACGCCACCAGGCGCAGGTACGCGAGCGCGTGCTTCACTTCGGCGCGCTCGAAGAAGCGCAGCCCGCCGTAGACCCGGTACGGCAGCTGGGCCCCGAACAGGGCGTGCTCGATGACGCGCGACTGCGCGTTGGAGCGGTAGAGCACCGCGACGCCGGCGAGCGGCTGCCCTGCGCGGCGCAGGGCCTGCGCTTCGGTGACGATGAAGCGCGCCTCGTCGGCGTCCGATTGCGCCTCGAAGACGCGCAGCGGGTCGCCCTGGCCGCTCGCCGTCCACAGGTTCTTGCCGAGCCGCTTGCGGTTGTTGGCGATGAGCGCGTTGGCCGCGTCCAGGATGTTGCCCTGCGAGCGGTAGTTCTGCTCGAGGCGGATCACCGTGCCGACGCGGAACTCGCGCTCGAACTCGCCCATGTTGCCGGCGTGCGCGCCGCGAAACGCATAGATCGACTGGTCGTCGTCGCCCACCGCGAACAGCCGCGAGTCCGGGCCGGCGAACAGCTTCAGCCAGCGGTACTGCAGGCGATTGGTGTCCTGGAACTCGTCGACCAGCACGTGGCGGAAACGGCTCGCNNTCGTCGCGGTTCTCCACCGCGCTGGCGCGCAGCCCTTCGTCCTTGCTGGCGTTGATGAAGTACTGCAGCTCGCGCGGGGGGAAGCGATCGTCGTCGATATCGAGCGCCTTCACCAGCCGCTTGACGACCGAGAGCTGGTCCTGCGAATCGAGGATCTGGAAGGTCTGCGGCAGACCCGCCTCGCGATGATGCGCGCGCAGCAGCCGGTTGGCGAGGCCGTGAAAGGTGCCGATCCACATGCCGCGCAGGTTGAGCGGCAGCATCGCGGCGAGGCGCGTGTGCATCTCGCGCGCGGCCTTGTT